>NZ_JBHYIQ010000076.1:48027-52337 GCF_042739895.1 Amycolatopsis sp. NPDC059021 | reverse complement strand
ATACGCCGTTTCCCCCCACCAACCCCCCACTGCCCGCCGCCTCGGCGCCAACCCCGCCAGGAAAGTCCACAGTGGAGGGAGCGCCGCCGGGCGAGGGTGGTCAGGAAGCGGCGCGGAGGCTCGCCCAGGCGCCGAGCTGCGCCACGATGGTGCGCTGGACGGCCGCCGCCTGCGCGTTGAGGTAGAAGTGACCGCCCGGCAGCACTTCCAGCCGGAACGAGCCGGTCGTGTGCTGCTGCCACGCCCGCGCGTCCTCGACGCTGGTGACCGGATCGCTGTCGCCCACGAGCACGCACAGCGGGCTGCTCAGCTCGGGCCCGCCGTCGTGGCGATACGTCTCGACGGCCTTGTAGTCGCTGCGCACGGCGGGCAGGATCATGCGGAGGAGTTCCTCGTCGCCGAGCAGCCGGTCCTCGGTGCCGCTGAGTTCCTTGAGCGCGGAGACGACGCCGTCGTCGTCGCGCTGGTGCACGGACTCGGTACGGGCCACCGAGGGGGCCCGCCTGCCGGAGGCGAAGACGCCCACCGGCGGGGTGCCCCCTGCCTCCATCCGCCGGGCGACCTCGTAGGCGACGGTCGCGCCCATGCTGTGCCCGAACAGCGCGAGCGGGCGATCGGACCAGGCGGGTAGTTCCGCGACGATGGCGTCCGCCAGCTCACGGATGTCCTCCACGCACGGCTCGGCCCGGCGGTCCTGCCGTCCCGGATACTGGACGGCCACCACCTCGATGGCCGGGGCGAGCGCGCGGGAGACCGGGAAGTAGTAGGTCGCGGAGCCACCCGCGTGGGGGAGGCAGAGCAGCCGGACGGATGCCTCGTCGGTGGCGTGGAACCGGCGGATCCAGGCACCGGCACTTTTCGTGTCAGCCATGGGATAAGCAATTTGCCAGGTCAGCACCACTCGGAACAACCCCTATAGGAGGCCGGGGCCGGATGAACCCCGGCCGGCGGCCCGCGGTGGGAGAGCGCCGCCCCGGCGAGGCAACCCCTACACCACACCCCTGGAAAAAATTCACTCGAACGTGCCGCATCCCGGTGGCTTGCAGTATTATCCGGGCTGACGACAACGCGAGGATGCCTTCGTCGTCAGGATTTGGGAAGCACGCTGGGGCGTAGCCGAGGGGGGCTAACGGTGGTGACCAGAGACGGAAGGCGTATGCGTGACAGGTGTAGCGATTAGCCGGCTTCCTCCAGCATCCAGGCGACCGGCCGGGGGCCGCGGCGCTTCCACGGCGTGTCCGGGCAGCCATGCCGCCCGCCGCCCGGCGGACGTGTCCGGCCCGGTCGTGACCGGTATCCACGAGTCGTGGCAGCGGACGGCACGCCACGGCACCGCGGGGGCGAGTGGAGCCGGGATGACAGGCATTCTTCGTCACTTCGCGTAATCAAGGTGGGATCCGCGAACTCTCCGTCACCGGGGCGAGAGGGCGCGTCCGTGCGGAATCGTCGTGTCGCCCACGGCCGTGCAGAGGTATCCCCGAAGCGCAGGGAAGCGGACCCCAT
Organism: Amycolatopsis sp. NPDC059021; assembly: GCF_042739895.1. Classification (NCBI taxonomy): domain Bacteria; kingdom Bacillati; phylum Actinomycetota; class Actinomycetes; order Pseudonocardiales; family Pseudonocardiaceae; genus Amycolatopsis; species Amycolatopsis sp. NPDC059021. The sequence continues at coordinate 50,834 of NZ_JBHYIQ010000076.1, read as the reverse complement.
CCATTCGTGAAGTCGTATTAGTTCCGAATAACTGGGGTGTAATTGTGCGCAATGAGCCGAATGAGGCCTTGAATTCCCTGCGAGAACATTTCCGGCGAAGTACACAGGGGTCGGGCCGCCTGGTACTGGTCAGTGGCGGAATTGCCAGCGGAAAAACACGGCTGCTGAATGACTTTCTGGACCACGCCGCCGAATCGGGAGCCCTGACGCTGCGGGCGACCGGAGCACCGGACGAACGGGATTTCGGCACCGCGATCATCGATCAGCTGCTCACCAATCCGGAATTGCCCGCCGCATTGTCCGAGCGCGCCGCCGAAGCCCGGCACGGCACGCCGAACACCGCCCAGGACACCGCCTCCCCGGCCGACACCCCGCTCCTGCGGGACATCTGCCGCGCCATTCTGAACCACGCCAGGGATCACGCGGTCGTCATCGGGATCGACGATCTGCAGTTCCTGGACGAGGTTTCGCTGCAACTGCTGCTCCAGTTGCAACGGCGGATCCAGGCGAGCAGGCTGCTGCTGGTCCTGAACAAGAGCGACCATCCCGCCAACGACCAGCAACGGCTGCACGCCTGCTTTGCCCGCCAGCCGCATTATCACGTGCACCTCGCGCCGATGTCCCCCGCGACCATCGCCGGCGAGCTTTCCGCGGCGCTCGGCGGGGCGCCCGCCACCGGCCTCGCCGCGCGAGTCCACGACCTGACCGCCGGAAACCCCCTGCTCGCCGACGCGCTGATCCAGGACAACCGGCACCCGGAGCCGAGGGGACCGCTCGTGGCGGGAACGGCGTTCGCGCAAGCGGTCCAGGAGTTCCTCGCCAGGGGCGACGACCGGCTGCGGGAGGTCGCCGGCGCGCTGGCGGTGCTCGGCGCCTCCGGCACCGTCGAGCTGGTGAGCGGCCTGATCGACGTCGACCCGGCCGACGTCGAGGAGTCGGTGGCCGTGCTGACCGGCAGCGGCCTGCTGGAGAACGGCCGGTTCCGGCACGCGGCGACCCAGGCGGCCACGCTGGAGAGCGTTTCCCCCGCCGCCAAGTCCCGGCTGCACCTGCGGGCGGCCGAGCTGAAGCACCAGCAGGCCGCCCCGCTCAGCGAGGTCGCCGGGCATCTGGTGACGGCGGGCGCGGTGACCGGCAACTGGTCGATCCCGGTGCTGCGGCGGGCGGCGGCGCTGGCCGCGCGCACGGAGGACATCCCGTTCGCGACCCGCTGCCTGAAACTCGCCCTGTCCGCGGCCACCGATCCCGCCGAGCGGCAGGCGCTGGTGCGCTCGCTGGCCTGGATCACCTGGCGGGTCAACCCGTCCGGGACCACCTCCTATCTGGAGACCCTGCGCCAGGCCGCGGTCGACGGGAACCTGGAGCACGCCGATTCGGCCGTGCTGGTGCGGCACGCCCTGTGGAACGGCGATCGCGAGACCTACACCACCGCGCTCAACGTGCTCACCAGCCGTCCCGAGGCACTCGACCAGCAGACCGAAGCGGAGCTGAAACTGGCCTACCAGTGGTACTTCGGCCCGCAGCCGCAGTCGGCGGCCGTCACGGGCGGCAGGCCGGAGCCCGACCCGTGGCACCAGGCGGCCCACTCGCTGTCCCAGGTGTGGACCCAGGGCGGCAACGACACCACCACCGCCAGCGCCGAGCGGATCCTGCAGAACTGCAAGCTCAGCGACACGACGCTGGAAGCGCTCGTCACGGCGATCATCGCGCTGGTGCTGGACAACCGGCCGGACCGGGCGGAGAAATGGTGGGCGACGCTGAGCGAGGAGGCCGCCCGGCACGGGGCGACGACCTGGCGCGCGATGCTCGACGGCGTCTGGTCCTCGGTCGTGCTGCGCAGCGGCGACGTGGCGGGAGCGGCCGCGCGGGCGCAGTCGGCGCTGGGCCTGCTCGGCGCGCCCGGCTGGGGTGCCTCGATCAGCTACCCGCTCACCAGTCTGCTGTGGGCCTACGTCACCGCGGGCCGGTTCGCCGACGCCGCCGAGATCCTCCGTTATCCGGTGCCGGAGGCGATGTTCGAGACGATCGGCGGACTGCTGTTCCTGCGCGCTCGCGGGCACTACTACCTCGCCACCGGCCGCGCGCTGGCCGCGGTCAGCGACTTCCAGGAGTTCCAGCGCTCGGCGAGCAGGGTCGGCTCCGACATCCCGATCCTGGCGCCGTGGCGCACCGACCTGGCCGAGGCGAACCTGCGGCTGGGCAACCTCGACGTCGCCCGCGACCTCGCGCGGCAGCAACTGGCCCAGGCCGGTGAGGCCGACGGCTACCTCCGCGGGATGTCACTGCGGGTGCTCGCGCTGGCCGGCAGGCCGGAGGACCGGCCGGTGCTGCTGGACCGGGCGATCAAATGCTTCACGCAGTCCGGCGACCGGCTCGAGGTCAGCCGGACGACGGCCATCCTCGGCCGCCCGCGGGAGCCGTGGCGCGAGCTGGGCGGCGGGTCGGCCCCGCGGCCGCCGGGTGCGCTGCGGCCGGCGCACGCCAAGAAGCTCCCGGAGCAGCAGGCCCGCACCGGCGCGGGCGAGCCGGTCGATTCCGCGGTGCTGAGCGAAGCCGAGCTGCGGGTCGCGCAGCTCGCCGCGCTCGGCCGGACCAACCGCGAGATCGGCAGCACCCTGTTCATCACGGTGAGCACCGTCGAACAGCACCTCACGCGGGTGTACCGCAAGCTCGGGGTGAGCGGCCGCAGCCAGCTGCCCGCGGAGCTGGGCGAAAAGGTCGGCGCCGCCTGACCTCGTCGGCATCGCGGTGGGGGGCGGGGGGGCGCCCCCCCCCCCCCACCCGCCGCACTCGGCGAGCAACCCCGC
>NZ_JBHYIQ010000076.1:11221-48017 GCF_042739895.1 Amycolatopsis sp. NPDC059021 | reverse complement strand
GGGGGGGGGTGGTGGGTGGTGTGGGGCGGGCCCGGGGCTCGGGGGGGGGGGGGGGGGGCGGGGGGGGCGCCCCCCCCCCCCGGCCTTCACGGCTGTTCCGGCGGTCAACCGGAGGATTCCAGTTCCCCGTCCAGGATCTCGAACAGCTCGTCCGCGGTCGCTCCGTCCAAATCGGACGGTTCCGCCGCGTCGCCGCCGCGTGCCTGTCCCCAGAGCGTGACGAGTGCCTTCAGCTTGGCCGCGACGTCGGCGTGCTCGCGCTCGCCGGGTCGCGCGGCACGCAGCGCGGATTCCACCGCCGCCAGCCCGGCGTGGAGCGAGGAGACCGCCTCCGTCGCGAACTCGCCGACCAGGAACGCGGCCAGCGCGGCCGCCGTCGGATAGTCGAAGATCAGCGTCGCGGGCAGCCTCTTGCCCGTGCTCCGGTCCAGCCGGTTGCGGAACTCCACGGCGGTCAGCGAGTCGAAGCCGAGGTCGAGGAAGCCCTTCTCCGGATCGATCGCGTCCGCCCGGTCGTGGCCGAGCACCAGCGCCGCCGTGGTGCACACCAGGTCCAGCGCCGCTCGTTCGAGTTCGGGCCCGGACAGCCCGGCCAGCCGCGGCCTGGCCTCGGCGGCGGCTTCGGTTCCGGTGGCGGCGGCCCGGCAACGGGTACGCACGAGCCCGCCGAGGATCGGCGGAACGTCACCGGGGTGCCGGCGCAGCGCGGCCAGGTCCAGCTTCGCGGGCATGATCGACGGCGCCGAGTTCGCGAGGGCCGCGTCGAACAACGCCAATCCTTCTTCGGCGCCCAGCGCTGCCACGCCCGACCGCGCCATCCGGCGCAGATCGGCGTCGTCGAGCGCGCCGGACATCCCACCGCCGGACCACAATCCCCAAGCCAGCGACACCGCCGGGAGTCCCTGAGCCGCCCGATGACGCGCCAGCCCGTCCAGGAAGGCGTTGGCGGCCGCGTAATTGGCCTGGCCGGGAGCGCCGAGGGTGCCACCGACGGACGAGAACAGCACGAACGCGGCCAGGTCCAGATCCCGGGTCAGTTCGTGCAAATGCCAGGCGGCGTCGGCCTTCGGGCCGAGGACGGCATCCATCCGCCCGGGAGTCAGCGCGGGCAGCACACCGTCGTCGACCACTCCCGCGGTGTGCACCACCGCGGTCAACGGCACGCCGTCGAGCAGGGCCGCCACCGCGTTTCGATCGGAGACGTCACAGGCCACAATGGACACTTCCGCGCCGAGCCCGGTCAACTCCGCGTGCAACTCGGCCGCACCGGGCACGTCCATCCCACGACGGCTGGTCAGCAGCAGCTGCCGGACGCCGTGCTCGGTGACCAGATGCCGCGCGATCAGACCGCCGAGGAAGCCCGTCCCACCGGTGACGAGCACGGTACCCGCGGGATCCAGAGTGTCCGATGTGGACTCTTCCGGGGTGAACCTGGCCAGCCGGGGAACGTGGACGGCGCCGTCACGGACCACGAGTTCCGTTTCCCCCGAACGCACAGCGGCGGAGACCGACGTCAACGGCACCTGCCCGCTCTCGACGTCGAGCAGGGCGAACCGGTCCGGGTACTCCTGAACGGCGGTGCGCAGCAGGCCGCGCACGGGCTCGTCGGCCAGCGTCCCGCCGGTGACCACGACCAGCCGGGACGCGGCGAACCGCTCGTCCGCCGCCCAGGACTGGACGAGGGCGAGTGCCTGGTGGACGCGGTCGTGCGCGGAGCGGACGGTGTCCGTTGTCTCGTCAGCGGGCAGGCCCGCGAACACGAGCCCGGGAACAGCCACGGCCAAGCCGGTGAGGTCGGGGTGGCTTCGCACGTTCTCCTTGTGCCCCAGGCGATCGACGTCCCCGAGCAGCGCGACCTCGGGCAGGGCCGCGTCCGGAGTCCCCGCCCACGGCTGCCAGCCGACGTGGAACAGGGCGTCGTGACGAGCCGTCGCGAACTGGCCGTCCTCGATCGGCCGGAAGGCCAGCGAGCGCACCGAAAGGACGGGATTCCCTTCGCTGTCGGTCGCGGCGAGCGATATTTCGTTCTCCCCCAAGGAAGTCAGCGTGACCCGCAGGGCGGAAGCACCCGAGGAACGCAGCCGGACCCCGGACCAGGAAAACGGCATGGCGGCCCGGTCGACAGTGGGACCGGCTAGCCCGACCGCGTGCAACGCCGCGTCGAGCAGCGCGGGATGCAGGCCGTACTCCTCCGCGTCCGTCTCCTCCGGCAGGGCGACCTCGGCCAGTACGTCCTCCCCTCGCGCCCAGGCCGAGCGCAACCCTCGGAACACGGGACCGTAACCAAAACCCTGCTGTGCCAAGGTTTCATAGCGGTCCGTGAGGTCGATTCCGACCGCGTCGGCCGGCGGCCACTCGGATGTCCGAGCCGCGACGTCCTCGCCGTCGGTGAGGAAGCCGCTCGCGTGGATGGTCCACGCGGCGTCCGGCGGCGCGTCCTCGGCGAGCGACGAAATGGTCACCGGACGACGAGCGCTTTCATCCGCCGCGCCGACGACCACCCGCACGCGCGCACCGGTCGTTTCGGACAGCACCAGCGGAGCGGCGAGAGTCAGCTCCGCGACTTCCGCACAGCCGACTTCGTCACCGGCGCGGACGGCCAGCTCCACGAAACCGCTGCCGGGGAACACCATCAGCTCCCCGACGGTGTGCTCAGCGAGCCAGCGCTGTTTCCCGGGCGACAGCCTGCCGGTCAGCACCACCTGGTCCTGTTCGGACAGTGTCACGACGGCGCCGAGGATGGGATGGCCCGCGGCGAACTGGCCGATCCCGGCGAGGTCCCCGTCCAGCGCCGACGACCCGGATTCGAGCCAGTACCGCTTGCGCTCGAAGGCATAGGTGGGCAGGTCCACCCGTTCGCCGCCGTGTTCGGCGGAGAACGCCGTCCAGTCCAGTCGCTCGCCGTGGACCTGCGCGATCGCGAGTGCCCGGATCAGCTCCCGGACGTCGTCGCGGTCCTTGCGCAGCAGCGGCGCGAAGGTGCCGCCGTCAGAACTTTCCTTGGCCAGCGCGGAAAGGGTGCCCGCGGGGCCCAGTTCGAGATACCGCGTCACCCCTGCGGACTCCAGCGCGCGAACGGCGTCGGCGAAGCGTACGGTCGCGCGGACCTGGCGCACCCAGTAGCCGGGGTCGCGCAGTTCTCCGGCCTTCGCACGCGCACCGGACACAGTGGACACGAGCGGCAGATGAGGCTCCAGATAAGTAAGCTTCTCCGCCACGACCTGGAATTCGGCCAGCATCGGCTCCACCAGCGCGGAGTGGAAGGCGTGCGAAACCCGCAAGGCGCGTGTCCGCCTTCCGCGTGCCTCGAAGACCGACGCCACGGCGGCGACCTCGTCGGCCGCGCCGGAGATCACCACCGAGGCCGGACCGTTGATCGCCGCGATGTCCACCCCGGCGACGAGTTCGGCGCGAACCTCGTCCTCGTTCGCCTCGACCGTGACCATCGCGCCGCCCTCGGGCAGCGCCTGCATCAACCGGGCCCGCGCCGCCACGAGCGCGCACGCGTCCGGCAGTGACCACAGCCCGGCGACGTAGGCCGCCGCGAGTTCACCGATCGAGTGCCCCGCCACGAACGCGGGACGCACACCCCACGACTCCAGCAGCCGGAACAGCGACACCTCGAGCGCGAACAACGCGACCTGGGTGGCTCCGGTCATGGCGAGCTCGTCCGCGTCCGCCTCGAACACCAGCTCGCGCAGCGGCCGGTCCAGCCCGGGGCCGAATTCGGCGGCGATCTCGTCGAAGGCACGGGCGAACACCGGATACGCCTCGTACAGTCCCCGGCCCATGCCCGGTCGCTGGGAACCCTGGCCGGTGAACAGATAGGCGAGCGACCCGCCCGCGCGGGCCAGGCCCCGCACGACCGCCGCGGACTCCTCGCCCGCCGCCAGCGCGCTCAAGCCGTGCCGCAGTTCGTCACGGTTCGCGGCGAGCACCGCCGCCCGGTGCGGGAAGGAGGTCCGGGTGGTCGCGAGCGAGAACGCCACGTCGGCCACGGACGGTTCCGGGTGCTCCGCCAGGAACTCCAGCAGCCTCGCCGCCTGCGCGGACACTCCGCTGTCAGTGCTCGCGGAGAGCAAGCAGGGCACCACGACGTCCGCCACCGGCGTTCGCGGTGTGGCTTCCCCGGCCGGGTACTCTTCGACGATCACGTGGGCGTTGGTGCCGCTGAGCCCGAAGGAGGACACCGCCGCGCGGCGCGGGCGCTCCTCGCGCGGCCAGGCACGCTCCTCGGTGAGCAGCCGCACCCCACCCGTGCCCCAGTCCACTTTGGACGACGGTTCGTCCACGTGGAGTGTCTTCGGCAGCACGCCGTGCCGCATCGCCTCCACCATCTTGATGACCCCGGCGACCCCGGCGGCGGCCTGGGTGTGCCCGAAGTTCGACTTGACCGAGCCCAGCCACAGCGGCTTGTCCGACGGCCGGCCCTTGCCGTACGTCGCCAGCAGCGCGTTGGCCTCGATCGGATCGCCGAGCACCGTCCCGGTACCGTGCGCTTCGACCGCGTCGACGTCCGAAGTGGACAGTTCGGCCGCGGCGAGCGCCTGCCGGATCACCCGCTGCTGCGCCGGTCCGTTAGGCACGGTCAGCCCGCTGCTGGCGCCGTCGGAGTTCACCGCCGACCCGCGCAGCACCGCGAGCACCCGGTGCCCGTTGCGCACCGCGTCCGACAGCCGCTCCAGGACGAGGATCCCGGCGCCCTCCGAACAGCCGACGCCGTCGGCCGCGCCGGCGAACGACTTGCAGCGCCCGTCCGGGGCGATTCCGCGTTGTTCGCTGAAGTACACGAACATCTCCGGCGTGGCCATCACCGTGACCCCACCCGCCAGCGCCAGCCCGCACTCCCCCGCGCGCAGCGACGCGGCCGCGGTGTGCAGCGCGACCAGCGACGAGGAGCAGGCGGTGTCCACCGTCATGGTGGGTCCTTCCAGCCCCAGCGTGTAGGAGATCCGGCCGGACACCATTCCGCCGTCGGTGCTGGCACCGCCGTAGTCGTGGTACATCAGCCCGGTGAACACGCCGGTCCGGCTGCCGCGCAACGACTCCGGGACGATTCCGGCCCGCTCCAGAGCCTCCCAGGAGACCTCCAGCAACAGCCGTTGCTGGGGGTCCACCGTCACCGCCTCACGCGGGGAGATCCCGAAAAAGCCCGGGTCGAAGTCGCCCGCCCCGTCGATGAACCCGCCGCGACGCGTGTAGGTCGTGCCCGGCGTACCGGGCTCGGGCCGATACAGCGCGGCCAGGTCCCAGCCGCGGTCGGCGGGGAACTCCGAGATCACGTCGTGGGCGTCCGCGACGAGCCGCCACAGCTCTTCCGGGGACGTGACGCCGCCGGGATAGCGGCAGCCCATCCCGATGATCGCGACCGGTTCGTTCGCGGCGGCGGCCAGCCGGGCGTTCTCCCGCTTCAGCCGTTCGTTGTCCGCGTGGGACTTCCGGAGCGCGCTGACGATCTGTTCGGTCGACGGCTGCTGGTTCACGCGTGCTCACTCCGTTCGCCGTTGTCCTCACCGAGCGCGGCCTGCACCAGCGCGCCGAGATCCATCTCCTCGACCGCCTCCACACTGTCCATATCGGACGTCACGGGGGCGGTGCCGGTGTCCAGCGCCAGCAGCGCGTCCAGCAGCCCAGCCTCACGCAATTTCGCGATCGGGACCGCATTGAGAACGCGCCGGACCGTCTCGTCATCCGTCGATGCCGGTTCCGGGACCGCCTCGGCCGGTGCCAGCTCGCCGAGCAGGTACTCGGCCAGGACGACCGGGCTCGGGTAGTCGAAGATGAGCGTGGCGGGCAGCCGGAGCTCGGTCTCGGTGCCGAGCCGGTTGCGCAGTTCGAGCGCCGCCAGCGAATCCAGCCCGAGGTCGGTGAAGCCCTTCCGTGCGTCGATCTCCGTCGCGTCGGCGTACCCGAGCACGGCCGCGGCGTTGGCGCAGACGAGGTCGAGCACAGCCCGTTCCCGTTCGTCGGCGGGAAGTGACGCCAGCCGCTCGGCTGTCGAGACCTGGCGTTCCACGGCGGCGACCGGCGACGGTGCCTGCACGACGCGCCGCGCTGGCGCCCCGAACATGCCCCGCAGCAGCGCGGGGAGGTCGAGCCTGCGGCGCCGCTCCGGGTCGAGCTTGATCGGCGCCAGCACCGCGTCCGCCGCGCCCATCGCCGCGTCGAACAACGCCAGTCCCTCCTCGCGCTCCAGTTCGGCGATACCGCCCCGGCCGATCCATTCGACGTCAACCTGTCCTTCGGCGCCCACCCAGGGACCCCAGCCGAGCGACTTGCCCGGCAGCCCGTTCGCCACGCGGTACTCGGCGAGCGCGTCGAGGAACACGTTGGCCGCCGCGTAGTTCGCCTGCCCCGCCGTGATCACGGTGCCCCCGGCCGAGGAGTAGAGCACGAACGCGGCCAGGTCCAGGTCCTTGGTCAGTTCGTGCAGGTGCCAGGCGGCGTCGACCTTCGGCCGCAGGACGACTTCGAGCTGTTTGGCGGTCAGCGAGCCGAAGACCGCGCTGTCCATCGCACCCGCCGCGTGCACCACCGCGGTCAGCGGGTGCTCGGCCGGAACACCGTCGATCAGGGCCGCGAGCGCGTCCCGGTCGGCGACGTCACAGGCCACAATGGACACTTCCGCACCGAGGCCGGTGAGTTCCGCGTGCAGTTCGGCCGCACCCGGCACGTCCCTCCCGCGACGACTGGTCAGCAGCAACTGCCGGACGCCGTGCTCGGCCACCAGATGGCGGGCGAGCATCGCGCCGAGCAGCCCGGCTCCACCAGTGATCAGCACTGTTCCTTCGGGGTCCGGCGTGAACTCGGTGTCTACTGTGGACACCCGTTCGAACCGGGGCAGAAGGATTTCCCCGTCCCGCACGGCGACCTCGGGCTCCCCGGAGGCCAGCACCGTGGCCAGCATCGGCAACGTCACGGCGTCGTGCACATCGGCCAGGACCAGCCTGCCCGGGTTCTCCGCCTGCGCCGCCCGGATCAGGCCCCACAGCGAAGCCTGCGCCGGATCGGGCGCGCCGGGCGCCAGCACCGCGTCGCTGGTCAGCACGAACAGCCGCCCGGTCGCGCACTTCGGCTCGGCCAGCCAGCGCTGCACCCGCTCCAGGGTCCGCCGGAGCAGTTCGTGTGCCCGCTCGGCCATGGTCCCGGACACTGGTTCGACCGGCAGCACCAGCACCTGCGGCGCGGGCGCCCCGGATTCGAGCGCCGTGGTCAGGGCGTCGACGTCGTTATACACCGGCACGCCGAGGCCGAGATCGCCGGTCCCGAACACCGCCCAGTCCCCGGGGACGACCGTCCCCGTCTCGACCTGTTTCGGCTTCCATCCGATCCGCAGCAACGACTCCGGCGCGGGCCGCCCGGCACGCAGCTGGGCCTCGGGCACCGGCCGCAGCACCAGCGAGGCGATCGACGCCACCGGCTTGCCCTCGCTGTCCGCGATGGCGAGCGACGCCCCGTTCCCGCCGGGAGCCGGGGTCGCCCGGACCCGCAGCGAGGCGGCTCCCGCGGCGTGCAGCGACACCCCGGTCCAGGCGAACGGGATCGCCGTCTCGGTGATCGCCAGCGGGCCGCCGTCCACGAGGTAGTCCGTCGTCCCGACCGCGGAGTCGAGCAACGCCGGGTGCAGCCCGAACGTCGCCGCCTCGGCGGCGGCCTCCAGCGGCAGCGCGACCTCCGCGAAGACCTCGCCGTCGCGCCGCCACACCGCCCGGACGCCCTGGAACATCGGGCCGTATCCGTAGCCGAGCGCGTCCAGGTGCTCGTAGACCCCGTCGAGAGCGAACGGCTCGGCGCCACGCGGCGGCCACTCCGTGAGGTCGAACGGCGCCGAGGCCGTCTCTGGGGCGAGCACACCGGCCGCGTGCAGCTGCCATTCGCCCTCGGATTCGGCGCGTGCGTACACCTCCAGCGACCGGTGGCCGGACTCCGGGGACTGCTCGGGTCCCACGACCACCCGCACGCTCACCCCGCCGGTGCGGGGCAGCACCAGCGGCGCGCGCTGGGTCAGCTCCTCGACGACGGCGCAGCCGACCTGATCGCCCGCGCGGATCGCCAGCTCGACGAACGCGGTCCCCGGCAACAGGATCCGGTCCAGTACCCGGTGATCGGCCAGCCACGGCTGGTGGTCCGGCGACAGCCTGCCGGTCAGTACGACCCCGCCGGTGCCCGGCAGCTCGACCACCGCACCGAGCAGCGGGTGATCCGCCGCGCCGAGACCCGCCGAACCCACGTCACTGGTGGTGGCGCCGTCGAGAAGCCAGAAATGCTTGCGCTGGAAGGCATACGTCGGCAGATCCACCCGGCGGGCGCCCCGGCCCGCGAAGAGCGCGGACCAGTCGGGGCCGTCACCGAGCACGTGCAGCTCCGCGATCGCCCTCAGCAGCGTCCCGGCCTCCGGCCTCGCGCGGCGCAAGGTCGGCACCTGTGCCGTGCCGTCCTTCTCCTCGACGCATTCCGTGGCCATGCCGCTCAGCACGGCGTCCGGGCCGACCTCGAGGAAGCGGGTGACCCCGGCCTCGACGAGCGAGCGGACGCCCTGACCGAACAGGACCGGTTCGCGGACGTGCCGCACCCAGTGTTCCGGGTCGGCCAGCACCTCGGGCGCGCAGACCTCGCCGGTCAGGTTCGACACGATCGGGACGGCCGGCGCGCGGTAGGTCAATTTCCGTGCCACCGCGCGGAATTCCGCGAGCATCGGCTCCATCAGCGCGGAGTGGAAGGCATGCGAAACACGCAGCCGCCGGGTCTTGACGCCTTCGTCCGCCAGTTGCGAGGCGACGGCCAGCACCGCGTCCTCGGCTCCGGAAATCACCACCGACCGCGGCCCGTTGACCGCCGCGATCCCGGCGCCGTCGACGAGCACGTCCCGCACCCGCTGCTCGTCCGCAGCCACGGAGACCATCGCCCCGCCCGCGGGCAGCGCCTGCATCAACCGGCCGCGCGCGGCCACCAGCACGGCGGCGTCGGCCAGGTCGAGCACACCGGAGACGTGCGCGGCCACCAGCTCGCCGACCGAGTGCCCGGTGACGAAGTCGGGGCTGACGCCCCACGATTCCAGCAGCCGGAACAGCGCGACCTCGACCGCGAACAACGCGCTCTGCGTGTACGCCGTGTGGTCCAGCAGTTCGGCTTCGGGCGAGTCCGGCTCGGCCCACATGACCTCGCGCAGCGGCCGGTCGAGTTCCGGATCGAGCGCCGCGCACACCTCGTCGAGTGCCGTCGCGAAGGCCGGGAAGGTGCCGTACAGCTCCTTGCCCATCCCGATCCGCTGGGCGCCCTGACCGGTGAAGAGGAACGCCGTCAGCCCACCGGCCCGCGACGGCCCCGTGACGACGTCCGTCGTGGTTTCTCCCTTGGCGAGCGCGGAAAGGCCGCGGATCGCCGACTCGGTGCCGGCCGCCAGCACGACGGCGCGGTGGTCCAGCGCGGCGCGGCCGGTCGCGAGCGAGTAACCGACGTCGAGCAAGCCGCTGTCGTCACCGAGGTGGTCGGCGAGCTTCGCCGCTTGGGCCCGCAAGGCATCCGCCGAACTGCCCGCCAAGGCCAGCGGCACGAGCGGGAGCGCGGGCACGGTCTCCGCCGGTGCCTCCGCGGGCGCGGCAGGTGCCTCCTCGATGATCACGTGCGCGTTGGTGCCGCTAAGCCCGAAGGACGACACGCCGGCCCGGCGCGGGCGTCCGGCCGAGGGCCACGGCCGCGCCTCGGTGAGCAGTTCCACCGCGCCCGCCGTCCAGTCGACGTGCGGCGAGGGCTCGTCGAGATGCAGGTTCTTCGGCAGCAGGTCGTTGCGCAGCGCCTGCACCACCTTGATGATCCCGGCCACGCCGGACGCCGCCTGCGCGTGCCCGAGGTTCGACTTCACCGAGCCGAGCAGCAGCGGCCGGTCCTCCGGCCGATCCTGGCCGTAGGTGGCGAGCAGCGCCTGCGCCTCGATCGGGTCGCCGAGCGTGGTGCCCGTGCCGTGTGCCTCCACAGCGTCCACATCGGACGTCGTGAGCCCGGAAGCGGTCAGCGCCGCCCGGATCACCCGTTCCTGCGACGGGCCGTTCGGCGCGGTCAGGCCGTTCGACGCGCCGTCCTGGTTGACCGCGCTGCCCCGCACGACGGCGAGCACGTCGTGCCCGAGCCGCCGCGCGTCGGACAACCGCTCGACCAGCAGCAGCCCGGCGCCTTCCGCCCAGCCGACACCGTCGGCCGCCGCGGAGAACGACTTGCACCGGCCGTCCGCGGCGAGCCCGCGCTGGCGGCTGAAGTCGACGAAAGCGTCCGGAGTGGACAGTACGGTCACACCGCCCGCCAGCGCGAGCGAGCATTCGCCGTTACGCAGCGCCTGCATCGCGAGGTGCAGCGCGACCAATGAGGACGAACACGCCGTGTCCACCGTCAGCGACGGGCCTTCCAGCCCCAGCAGATACGAGATCCGGCCGGACAGGATGGCGGCGGAGCTGCCGTTGGTCAGGTATCCGGCGAGATCCTCCGGTGGGTTGCGCAGCCTGCTGCCGTAGTCGTCGTACATCAGCCCGGCGAAGACGCCGGTCCGGCTGCCGCGCAACGAACTCGGGTCGACCCCGGCGCGTTCGGCGGCTTCCCAGGCCAGCTCCAGCATGAGCCGCTGCTGCGGGTCCATCGCCAGTGCTTCCCGCGGCCCGATCCCGAAGAATCCGGGGTCGAACTCCGCGGCGTCGTGCAGGAACCCGCCTTCGCGGGTGTAGGTCTTGTTCGGGACGCCTGGTTCGGGGTCGTAGATGCCCTCGACGTCCCAGCCCCGGTCGGCCGGCATCCCGGTGACCGCGTCGGTGCCGGTCACCAGCAGCTGCCAGAGGTCCTCCGGCGACGTGACGCCGCCAGGGTACCGGCAGCTCATGCCGACGATCGCGATGGGCTCGTCGCGCGCCACCGCCACGGCGGGCGCCGCGGGTGCCGCCGCCGCGGCGCCAGTCAGCTTGTCCGCGAGGTACGCGGCGATCGCCCGCGCGTTGGGGTGATCGAAGACCAGCGTCGCAGGCAGCGTGAGCCCGGTCGCCGCGCCGAGGAGGTTGCGCAGCTCGACCGCGGCCAGCGAGTCGAAGCCCAGCTCCTTGAACGCCTTGGCGTCGTCGATGTCCCCCGCGCCGTCGTACCCGAGCACCGAGGCGACCTGTGTGCACACCAGCTCCCGCAGGAACCGGTCGCGTTCGGCGCCGGAGAGGCCGGAAAGCCGTTCGCCGAGCCCGTTCCCCGCCGACGCCGTGAGTGTGCTGGTCGCGGCCGCGGCACGTCGTGGCGCGGCCAGGAAACCACGCAGCAGTGCGGGAACCTCGTCGGTCCGGGCGCGCAGGGCCGCGAGATCGAGCCGGATCGGGACCGCGACGGGCTCGTCCGCCCGCAGGGCCTCGTCCAGCAACGCCAGGCCGTCGGCGGCGGTGAGCGCGGGCATACCGAGCCGGGCCATCCGCCGCAGATCGGCCTCGCCGAGGTCACCGCCGAGGCCGGTGTTCTCGGCCCACAGGCCCCACGCCAGCGACGTGACCGGAAGTCCTTGCGCCCGGCGGAATCCGGCCAGGCCGTCGAGGAAGGCGTTGGCCGCCGCGTAGTTGCCCTGCCCCGCCGCGAGGACCATGCCGCCCGCGGAGGAGAACAACACGAACGCGGCCAGGTCGAGATCGCGCGTCAGCTCGTGCAGATGCCAGGCCGCGTCGGCCTTGGGCCGCAGCACGGCGTCGAACTGCTCGTCGGTGAGCGCGTCGAACACCGCGCTGTCCGCGGTCCCGGCGGCGTGTACGACGGCGGTCAGCGGATGCTCGGCGGAAACCTCCGCCAGCAGACCGCGGACGGCTTCGCGGTCGCCGACATCGCAAGCGACGATCGAGACCGAGGCGCCGAGTTCGGCCAGCTCCGCGCGCAACCGCTCGGCGCCCGGGGCGTCCGGGCCACGCCTGCTGGTCAACAGGAGGTGCCGCATCCCGTGCGCGGCGACCAGGTGCCGGGCCACGAGACTGCCCAGTCCCCCGGTGCCGCCGGTGATCAGCACAGTGCCTTCGGTCTCCCATGTGGACGGTTCGGCGGCTTCGGGAGCCGGGATCCTGGCCAGGCGCGGCACGAACATCGCGCCGTCACGCAGCGCGGCCTCCGGCTCGCCGGACTCCACCACCGCGGGCAGCGCGGCGGCGTCACCGTTCAGATCGACCAGGACGAACCGGCCGGGGTGCTCGGCCTGCGCGGCCCGCACCAGGCCCCGCACCGGCGCCTGCACCGGATCCGTCTCGGCGTCGCGGGTGGTCACCACCAGCCGCGACGCGGCGAACCGGTCATCGGCCAGCCAGGCCTGCATGACCGGCAGCAGACCGGCCAGCACTGTCCGTGTCCGGGCGGGGACGTCTTCGGTGTCGTTCGTATTCGCCGGGGCGAGCACGACGACCTCCGGCACCTCCGCTCCATCGTCCACAATGGATATCAGGGCCGCCAGATCGTCGTACACCGGAACGTCCTGGCCGAGCTTGCCGCCGAGCACGGCCCAGTTCGTCGCCGTCCCCGCCGGAACCGCCGCGGGGTAAGGGTTCCACGCGATCCGGAACAGCTCACCGGCGTGCCCGCGCGTGGCGGCCTCGGCGAGTTGCTCGTCGGTGACCGGGAAGGACACCAGCGAGCGCACCGAAGCCACCGGCCTGCCTTCGCCGTCCGCGACGTCGATGGCGGTCAGCTCGTCGCCCGAAAGCCGGGTGAGCCGGACGCGCAGCATCGCGGCACCGGCCGCGTGCAACGTGACCCCGTTCCACACGAACGGAAGCAGCGTCGCGCCGTCGTTCTCGCCGAGCAGATCGGCGTGCATGGCGGCGTCCAGCAGCGCCGGGTGCAGGCCGAACGCGGCCGCCGAGTCCACGGCTTCCGGCGGCAGCGCGACCTCGGCGAACACCTCTTCGCCGCGCCGCCAGGCCGCACGCATCCCCTGGAAGACCGGACCGTAGCCGTAGCCCCGGTCGATCAGCCGCTCATACGCGCCCTCGACGTCGATCGGGACGGCGCCGTCCGGCGGCCACGCGGTGAGGTCGAACGATTCCGGCTGTGCCTGGACGCCCAGCGCACCGCTCGCGTGCAGTGTCCAGGGCTGATCGGCCGGAGCGTCCTCGGCCCGCGAGTACACGGACAGCGTGCGACGGCCCGCCTCCTCGGCGCCGACGACGACCTGCAACGCGACGCCACCGAACTCCGGCAGGATCAGCGGAGCCCGCAGGGTCAGTTCCTCGACGGCCGCGCAGCCGGCCTCGTCGGCGGCCCGGATCGCCAGTTCGACGAAACCGGTGCCGGGCAGCAGCACCGAGCCCCGCACGACGTGGTCGGCAAGCCACGGCTGGCTCTCGACCGAGAGACGGCCGGTGAGCACGACCCCGTCCGAACCCGGCACCGCGACCACGGCGCCGAGCATCGGGTGCGCCGCGGCCCGCTGGCCGACCCCGGCCACGTCCCGCGCCGGAGTCGCGTCGAGCCAGAACCGCCTGCGCTGGAAGGCATAGGTGGGCAGCGCGGTGCGCGGGCCCTCGCCCAGCAAAACTGTCCAATCCGGACTGATCCCGCGTACGTGCAGCCGCCCGACGGCCGCCATCAGCTCGGGCAGTTCGGCCCGCTCGCGCCGCAGCACGTGTGTGAACACGACGTCATCGCTGTCTTCGACGTTCCGGCCGCCCGCCGCGGAAAGCACGCTGTCCGGGCCCAGTTCGGCGAAGGTCCGCACGCCCTCGCCCGCGAGTGTCCGCACGGCGTCGCCGAAGCGGACGGTGGCCTGGACGTGCCGGACCCAGTAGCCCGGCGAGCACAGCTCGTCGGCCGTCGCCACCGCCCCGGTCAGCGCGGAGACGACCGGGATACGCGGCGGCTGGTAGGAGATCCCGGCCGCGATCTCGCCGAACTCGGCGAGCATCGGCTCCATGAGCGGCGAATGGAACGCGTGACTCACCGTGAGCCGGTGCGTCTCACGGCCGCTTTCCTTGATCGTGGCGGCGATTTCGAGCACGGTGGCCTCTTCGCCGGAGACGACGACCGCCGAGGGACCGTTCACCGCCGCGATGGCGACGTCCTCGTGACCGGCCAGCAGCGCGCGGACCTCGCCCTCGGGCGCCGCGACCGCGACCATCGCGCCGCCCTCGGGCAGCGCGTTCATCAGCCGTCCGCGCGCGGCGACCAGCGTGCAGGCGTCGGCCAGCGAGAAGACGCCCGCGACATGCGCCGCGGCGAGTTCACCGATGGAGTGTCCCGCGACGAACCCCGGGGTGATGCCCCAGGTTTCGAACAGGCGGAACAACGCGACCTCGATCGCGAACAACGCGCACTGGGTGTACTCGGTGCGGTCGAGCAGCGCGGCTTCCGGCGAGCCCGGCTCCGCCCACATCACCGCACGCAGCGGCCGGCCGAGTTCACGGTCGAACGCGGCACACACCTCGTCGAGCGCGGCCGCGAAGACCTCGGACACCCCGGCGAGCTCGCGGCCCATGCCGATCCGCTGCGCGCCCTGACCGGAGAACAGGAACGCGAGCTTGTGCTCACCCTCGGCGCCGGTCACCACGGAAGCGGCGGTCTCCCCGGCGGCCAGCGTTTCCAGCCCGCGCACCAGGTCCGCGTGGTCGCCCGCGATCACCGCGGCCCGGTGTTCGAGCGCCGCACGCGAGGTGGCGAGTGAACGCGCCAGCGTGCCGAGCGGGATCTCGGGACGCTCCTCGGCGAAGTCCCGCAGCCGGGCGGCCTGCGCCCGCAGCGCCGGGACGCTCTTGCCGGACAGCACCAGCGGAAGAACCGGGAGCGTCTCGGTGTCCGCGGTGTGTTCGGCGGGCGGCGCCTGTTCGATGATCACGTGGGCATTGGTGCCGCTGACGCCGAACGAGGACACCCCGGCCCGGCGCGGGTGCCCGTTTTCGGCCCACTCACGCGGTTCCGTCAGCAGCTCGACCGAGCCCGAGGCCCAGTCGACCTCCGGCGAGGGCGCGTCCACGTGCAGCGTCCGGGGCAGCACGCCGTTGTGCAGGGCCAGCACCATCTTGATGATGCCGGCGACCCCGGCCGCGGCCTGGGTGTGCCCCAGGTTCGATTTGACCGAGCCGAGCAGCAGCGGCCGCTCCCGGTCCTGGCCGTAGGTGGCGAGCAGGGCGTGCGCCTCGATCGGGTCGCCGAGCGTGGTGCCCGTCCCGTGCCCCTCCACGACGTCCACATCGGACGGTGTGAGCCCGCCGCTTTCCAGCGCCTGCAGGATGACCCGCTGCTGGGAGGGGCCGTTGGGCGCGGTCAGGCCGTTGCTGGCGCCGTCGTGGTTGACCGCGGACCCGCGGACCACGGCGAGCACCTCGTGCCCGTTGCGCACGGCGTCGGACAGCCGCTCGACGAGCAGCATCCCGGCGCCCTCGCCCCAGCCGGTGCCGTCCGCGCCCGCGGCGAACGACTTGCACCGGCCGTCGGCGGCCAGCCCGCGCTGCCTACTGAAGTCCACGAAAGTGTCCGGAGTGGACATCACCGTCACGCCACCCGCCAGCGCCAGTTCGCATTCGCCCCGGCGCAGCGCCTGGATCGCCCAGTGCAGCGCGACGAGCGACGACGAGCACGCGGTGTCGACGGTGACCGTCGGCCCTTCGAGACCGAGCACATAGGACACCCGGCCGGACACCACGCTGGCCAGGCTGCCGTTGCCGAGGTAGGCGGCGACGTCCTCGGAGACCTCGCCGAGTCGGGTGCCCCAGTCGTGGTACATGACCCCGGCGAACACGCCGGTCCGGCTGCCGCGCAAGGAAAGCGGGTCGATACCCGCGCGCTCCAGCGCCTCCCACGAGATCTCCAGCGCGAGCCGCTGCTGCGGGTCCATCGCCTGCGCCTCGCGCGGGCCGATGCCGAAGAACTCCGGGTCGAACTGGGCGGCGTCGTGCAGGAAACCACCCTCGTGTGCGTAGCTCTTGCCCGGTTTGCCCGGCTCGGGGTCGTAGAGGGTGCCGACGTCCCAGCCGCGGTCGACCGGGAACGACGACACCGCGTCGGTGCCGTCGGCCAGCAGCCGCCACAACTCCTCCGGCGTGCTGACACCGCCAGGATAACGGCAGCTCATGCCGATGATCGCGATGGGCTCGTCGTCCGCGCTCGCCGTGCTCTGCCGCACGGTGACCGACCGCTGCTCGCCGCCCGCCTTCTCCAGGATGTGCGCGGCCAGCACGCGGGGCGTCGGGTAGTCGAAGATCAGCGTGACCGGCAGCCGCAGCCCGGTCCGGGACTCCAGCAGATTGCGCAGTTCGACCGCGGCGAGCGAGTCGAACCCGATCTCGCCGAACGCGCGGTCCGGCGCGATCGCGTCACCGCCCGCGTGGCCGAGGACGGCGGCGACGTGCGTGCGGACCAGGTCCAACGCGGCCTGTGCGCGGTCGCCGTCGCTCACCCCGGCCAGCCAGTCCGGGGTGGCGGGCGCCGCCGGTTCGGCCGCGGCCTGCCCGGCCGCCCGGCGCGGCGCGGGCACCAGGCCACGCAGCATCGCGGGCACGCCGTCCGCCCGCGAGCGCAGCGCCGCGAGGTCCACCCGCACCGGCAACACCGCCGCCTCGCCGGTCCGCAACGCCGCGTCGAACGTGGCGAGGCTTTCCTCCGGGGTCAGTGCCGTGAGCCCGAGACTGTTCGCGCGCCGCAGGTCCGCGTCGGCCAGCCTGCCGCCCATCCCGTCGGGACCGGACCAGAGGCCCCACGCGAGCGACGTCGCGGGCAGGCCGAGCGAGGTGCGGTACGCGGCGAGCGCGTCGAGGAAGACGTTCGCCGCGGCGTAGTTGCCCTGTCCCGCACCGTCGAGATGCCCGGCGACCGAGGAGAACAGGACGAAGTTCGCCAGGTCGAGACCCCGGGTCAGCTCGTGCAGCAGCCACGCGGCGTCCACTTTGGACCGCAGCACCTCGGCCACCTGGGCCGGGGTCAGCGTCCCGATCAGCGCGTCGTCCACCACACCCGCCGTGTGCACGACCGCGCGCAGCGGATGCTCGTCCGGAATCTCTTGCAGCAGCGCGGAAAGCGCGTCCGCGTCGGCGGCGTCGCAGGCGGCGACCCGGACCGACACACCGAGCGCTTCCAGCTCCGCGGTCAGCTCGGCCGCACCCGGCGCCGCCGGGCCACGACGGCTGACGAGCAGCAGCCGCCGCACACCCCTGGTGCCGACGAGATGCCGCGCGACGTGCGCGCCCAGCCCGCCGGTCCCACCGGTGATCAGCACGGTGCCGTCCGGGTCCCACGACGTCGCGGCCTCGGGCTCGGGTGCCTTGACCCGTACCATCCGCGGCGCCCGCAACACGCCGCCCCGCACCGAAAGCTCGGGTTCGGCCGACGCCAGCGCGGCGCCCACGGTCTGCGGCGAAAGGCCGTCCCCGTCGACGTCGACGAGCACGAACCTCCCCGGGTTCTCGGCCTGCGCCGAGCGCACCAGGCCCCACACCGGGGCGCAGGCGAGCCCGGCCGCGGTGTCCGGCTCCACCGCGCCTCGGGTCGCCACCACCAGCGTGGCCTCGGCGAAACGCTCGTCGGAAAGCCAGCGCTGCAACAGGTCCAGCACCCGCAGGGTGACCTCGTGCGCGGCGTCGACGACCGCCGGTCCGTCCACATCGGACACGGCGGGGACCACGACCGCGTCGGGCACCCCGGCCACGGCCAGCGCGTCCAAGTCCTCGAACACCGGGACACCGTCGCCGAGCCCGAGGACGTCCGTGCCCACGACGGCCAGGCGGCGTGCCGGGCCGTCCGCTCCGCCGAGCGGGTTCCAGCCGACCCGGAACAGCGACTGGTCCCGGCCGCTCAGCCGGTCGGCGGGCAGCGGGCGCATCCGGACCGCGCCCACCGTCGCCACCGGCGCGCCGGTGCCGTCGGCCAGCTCCAGCTCGATCCCGCCGGTTCCGGAGACCGCGATCCGCGCCCGCAGCACATCGGCGCCGGTGGCGTGCAGCGCGACCCCGGTCCAGGCGAACGGCAGCTCGATCTCGTCTCGGCCCCGTGCCGCGCCCTCGGCGTAGTCGGTGGCGTGCAGCACCGCGTCCAGCAGCGCCGGGTGGAGGTCGAACGCCGCGGCCTCCTCGCGTGCCTCCTCCGGCAGCGCGACCTCGGCGAACACCTCGCCGCCGCGCCGCCACACCGACTTGAGCCCACGGAACACCGGCCCGTACGCGTATCCCTCGGCGCCCAGATCCTCATACAGGCCACCGATTTCGACGACCTCGGCGTCCTCCGGCGGCCACACTCCGAGATCACCGGTCCGCGTCCCGGACGTGGCCAGCCTGCCACTCGCGTGGTGGGTCCAGGTCATGTCCGCGATGTCGTCCTCGGCGCGGGAATAGACGTCGATCGACCGGTCGCCGGTCTCGCCCGCCGCGCTCACCACGACCTGCAGCACCACGCCCCCGGTGTCCGGGATCGCCAGCGGCGCCCGTAACGTCAGCTCGTCGACCGTCGTGCAGCCGACGTGACCCGCCGCGTGCACGGCCATCTCCACGAAGGCCGTTCCGGGCAGCAGCACCGAACCCGCGATGCCGTGGTCGGCCAGCCACGGGTGGGTGCGCAGGGAGATCCGCCCGGTCAGCACCACGCCGTCGTCACCGAGGTTGGCCACCGCCGAGAGCAGCGGGTGCGCGGAGGGGGTCTGCCCGATCCCGGCCCCGCCGGTGCCGGTGGGGCCTTCGAGCCAGAACCGCGTGCGCTGGAAGGCATACGTGGGCAGCTCGACGCGCTTCGCGCCCGTTCCGGCGAAGAATGATTCCCAGCCGACGACGCCGCCGCGGGCGTGCACGACCGCCAGTGCCGCGTGCAGCACTCCGGCCGCCGGACGGTCCCGGCGCGCGACCGGCGCCAGCACGACGTCGTCCTCGCCTGCCAGGCAGTCCCCGGCCATCGCGCACAGCACCGCGTCCGGACCGAGTTCCAGGTAGGTGCCCACGCCCGCGGCGTTCAGCGACCGGACGCCGTCGGCGAACCGCACGGCTTCGACCACGTGCCGCACCCAGTATTCCGGGTCGCACAGCTCGTCCGCGGTCGCCAGCTCGCCGCTGACGTTCGAGACCACCGGGATCCGGGGCGGCACGTAGTCCACCACCTGCAGGAACTGACGGAACTCCGCCAGCATCGGCTCCATCAGCGGCGAGTGGAAGGCGTGCGAAACGCGCAGCCTGCTCGTCTTGTGACCGCGTTCCTTGAAGCCCGCGGCCACCTCGGCGACGTCGGCCTCGGCTCCGGACAGCACCACCGAGGACGGGCCGTTGACCGCCGCGATGCCGACCCGCTCGGAGAGGAACGGACGGACCTCGTCCTCGGTCGCCGCGATGGCGAACATCGCGCCCCCGGACGGGAGTTCCTGCATCAACCGGCCCCGCGCGCCGACCACGACGCAGGCGTCCTCCAGCGACCAGACGCCCGCCACGTGCGCGGCCGCCAACTCGCCGATCGAATGCCCGGCGACGAAATCCGGCCGGACGCCCCACGACTCCAGCAGCCGGAACATCGCCACCTCGACGGCGAACAACGCCGCCTGCGCGTAGCGCGTCTGGTCCAGCAGGGCCGCCTCCGGCGAGCCTTCCTCGGCGAACACGACGTCGTACAGCGACCGGTCGAGCTGAAGGTCGAGATAGCTGATCGCGTCGTCCAGAGCGGCCGCGAACACGGGGTAGGTCTCGTAGAGTTCCTTGCCCATGCCGGCGCGCTGAGAACCCTGACCGGTGAACAGATACGCGAGCCCGGCACCGGACGCGACGCCGGTGACCACGCCTTGCGCGGGCTTGTCTTCGGCCAGCGCGCGCAGGCCGTTCTCCAGCGCGGCGCGATCGTCGGCGACGACGACCGCACGATGGTTGAGCGCCGCGCGCGTCGTGGCCTGCGAGTAGGCTAGGTCGACCAGCGAGTGGTCTGGGTGCGCCGAAACGAAGGACAGCATCCGCTCGGCCTGCGCACGCAACGCAGGGACGCTCTTGGCCGAAAGTCCGAACGGGACGTTCGCTACGGAACGTGCCTCACTGTCCTCTTCGGACTCGACCGCGACGGCGGGTGCCTCTTCGAGGATGACGTGCGCGTTGGTCCCGCTGATGCCGAAGGCGGAAACCCCGGCACGGCGCGGACGTCCGTCCACGCGCTCCCACGGCACCTGCTCGGTCAGCAGCTCGACGCTGCCCGCCGCCCAGTCGACGTTCGGCGAGGGCGCGTCCACGTGCAGGGTCCTCGGCAGCACACCGTGCCGCATCGCCATGACCATCTTGATCACGCTGGCCGCGCCGCCGGCGGCCTGGGTGTGGCCGAGGTTGGACTTCACCGAACCCAGCCACAGTGGACGTTCGCGATCCTGGCCGTAGGTGGCGAGGATCGCCTGCGCCTCGATGGGGTCACCGAGGGTGGTGCCGGTGCCGTGCGCATCGACCGCGTCGACCTCGCCCGCGGCGAGCCCGGCCTGGGCCAGCGCCTGGCGGATGAGCTGCCGCTGCGAGTCCCCGCTCGGGGCGGTCAGCCCGTTGCTCGCGCCGTCCGAGTTGACCGCGGAGCCGCGGACCAGCGCGAGGACGTCGTGCCCGAGCCGCCGCGCGTCGGAAAGCCGTTCGACGACAAGGAGCCCGATGCCCTCGGCGAAGCCGGTGCCGTCGGCGGCGGCCGCGAACGCCTTGACCCGGCCGTCCGGGGCGAGCCCGCGTTGCCTGCTGAACGCGGTGAACATACCGGGGCTGCCCATCACCGCGACGCCGCCGACGAGCGCGAGCGAGCATTCGCCGCGCCGCAGCGCCTGAATCGCGAGGTGCAGCGAAACGAGCGACCCGGAGCAGGCGGTGTCGACGGTGACCGCGGGACCGCGCAGGCCCAGCACGTAGGCGACGCGGCCGGACGCCACGCTCGGCGCGTTGCCGGTCATCAGGTAGCCGTCGAGACCGTCGGGGGCTTCGTGCACGCGGACGCCGTACTCGTGTACCTCGGCGCCGACGAACACGCCGGTCCGGCTGCCGTGCAGGGCGAGCGGGTCGATGCCCGCGCGCTCCAGCGCCTCCCACGCGGTCTCCAGCATGAGCCGCTGCTGCGGGTCCATCGCGAGCGCCTCGCGCGGGCTGATGCCGAAGAAGTCCGCGTCGAATTCCGTTGCGGTGGAAAGGAAACCGCCCTTGTCGACGTAGCTCTTGCCGGTCGCGCCGGGGTCGGTGTCGAACATGCCGGCCAGGTCCCAGCCGCGGTCGTCCGGGAAGTCCCCGAGCACCTCGCCGCCCTCGGCCACCAGCCGCCACAGGTCCTCGGCGGAGCCGACGCCGCCGGGGAACCGGCAGCCGACACCGACGATGGCGATCGGGTCGTCGTCATCCCCCGCCACGGCGGGCAGCGCGGCGTGGGTGTCCCCGGCGGGCAGGCCGAGCACCTCGGTCCGCACGTACTCCGCCAGCAGCGCCGGGGTCGGCTGATCGAAGATCACCGTGGGCGGCAGCCGCAGCCCGGTGGCCGCGTTGATCCTGGTCTGCACCTCGACCAGGCCGAGCGAGTCGAGGCCCTGATCGCGGAACGCGCGCTCGACCCGCAGATGCGTGGTGCCGGGACGGATCCGGCGCAGCACCTGCAGGGTCTCCTCGCGCACCAGCTCGGTCAGGAGCCTCGCCTGTTCGGAGACGGGCAGCTGCTCGAGCCGGCGCGCCAGCCCCGCCGCACCGCCGTCCGCGGGTCCGAGGTCCGACGGGAAACTTGCGGATTCACTCATTTGCGTACCCCATACCAACCCTGTCCACTAGGGACGGACGCCAACCTCGACCGGACACGACAGCACCCACGCTAGGGCGGGCAGGAGGACACGCGGCACCCCTACCGGCCCCAGAAGTCCCCGACGAAAGGGGTGTTCACCAGGCGACGGGCAGCAGCGACGGCCCGCGCACGATCACCCCGAACTTCCACTCGACGCCCTCGGGCCCGTCCGCGAACCGCAGGTTCGGGAAGCGTTCGAGCAGCGCGCCCAGCGCCACCTGCAGCTCCAGCCGGGCCAGCTGCGCGCCGATGCAGTGGTGTGGCCCGAAGCCGAACGTCAGATGCGGGTTCTTCTTGCGCGTCAGGTCGATGCGCTCCGGGTCCTCGAACACCTCGGGGTCGCGGTTGGCCGCGTGCAGGGCGGTGAGCACCGGATCGCCCATCCGCACCAGGGTGTCCCCCAGCTTGACGTCCTCCAGCGCGTACCGGGCGAACATCGCCGCGGTGTTGATCGGCACGTAGCGCAGCAGCTCCTCGACCGCCGACGGCAGGAGTTCCGGCTTGCTGCGCAGCAGCGCCAGCTCGTCCGGATTGGTCAGCAGCGTATACACGAAGCTCGGCAGCGCCGAGGAAACCGTCTCGACCCCGCCGGTGAGCAGCCCGGCCCCGGCGATGGAGATGAGCTCGTCCTCGCTCAGCTTGTCACCGGCGTCGCGCGCGGTCACGAGCGCGCCCAGCAGGTCGTCGGTGGGTTCCACGCGGCGCTTGGCGATCTGCTCGGCCATGTAGTCCGCGAGCGCGTCGCCCGCGGTGTGCAGCACGTCGCCCTTCGCGGTCGCGTCGTTCGTCAGTGCCTCGGTCCACTCGCGGAAGATCTTGTGATCCTCGAACGGGACGCCGAGCAGCTTGCAGATGACCGACACCGGCAGCGGCCGCGCGAAGTCCTCGACGAGGTCGGCGGGCTGTCCTTTTTCGACCATCGTGTCGATCAGCCCGGTGGTCATAGCGGTGACGTCGGCGCGCATCTTCTCCACCTTGCGCGCGGTGATCGCCTTGCCCGCGAGCCTGCGCAGCCGGGCGTGGTCGGGCGGGTCCATGCCCATCAGGCCGTCGTCGGCCAGCTCGCGCCGCATCCGCGGCTGGTCGAGCCCCTGCGCGACGGCGCGGCTGAACCGCGGGTCGGTCAGCACCGTCTTGACGTCGTCGTAGCGGGTCGCCAGCCAGGACGGCTCGCCGTGCGGCAGCTGGACCCGGCACACCGGCTCGGTGCGCTGCAACTCCGCGTAGCGCGGGGAAACCTCCGTCTCCCGCATCTCGAACGGGTACTCGTGGACTTGCCTGCCGGTCGTCATCGCAGCTCTCCTTTCACGGTCATTCGGTCGTCACCGACGGCGCCACGCGACCCGGCCGCCAGCACGGGCCCGTCGAACTCCTGCTGCACGAAGGACAGCGCGCGCATCAGGCTCGCCGCGGTCACCGCGGGCGCCTGGCCCGCCTCGGCCACCCCGGCCAGCGGCATCGAGCCGAGCGTGGACCAGCCGAGCCTGCCTTCGGCGTCGATGTTGCTGCGGCTGCGCCCGGCGTTGTCGGGGTGCAGGCAGTAGGGGACGTCGAGCAGCCCGCGACGGAAAGCCAGCAGCAGCGCCCGCCCGATGTCCTCGTGCCCGTTCAGCACGGCGTCGACGAACGCGTAGGCCTCGCGGTAGACCTGTCCGCCGTCAGGGTCGACGCCTGAGGCCACCGAGGATCCGCGGGCGACGCGGGCCGCGTGTTCGAGCGCCTCGATGTTCTCGGCGACGGTCGGGATCCGGTGGGCCTCCGCGACCGTCTTCACGATCAGCCGCTCCGACCCGGTGCTCACCGCCAGTTCCGCGGCCCTGGCGAGCAGCGCGAGGGAGCCCTCCGGCGTCGTCGGGTACAGGCCCATGTAGCCGTAGACCACGACGTGCCAGTCCGCGCCGGGCAGCAACTCCGTGCACAGCCTGCGCAACGCGTGGATCGCTTCCTGGTCCTGCGCCAGGTTGATCTGCTGCGCGTAGCTCACGGAGATGTCCCGGACGCCGTGGCGGTAGAAGAACAACGCTTCGAGCACGCTGATCGCGACCAGCTGGCTCGGCGGGCAGAGCTGGCCCATCATGCAGCCGCCGAACGTCTCCAGATGCGGCTCGACGCCGGTTTCCCGGATCCGCAGCAGCAGTTCGCAGCATTCGGCCCAGTTGCGCACGGACTCTTCCAGCGGGGTGCGGCCGTAGGGCAGGCAGTAGGACACCGGGCCGCCCTCGGTGGCGTGCAGGCCGGTCGCCGCCAGCGCGCCGAAGATGCGTTGCGGGCGCGCGGATCCGTGCCGCACCTGGACCGGATAGTCCACATCGGACACACCGTCGAGCATCAGCCGGGTGACCTCGGGATGGTGGGTGACGATCGGATACCCGTTGAGCCCGATTCCCTCCCGCAGCGCCGTTTCCGCCGATTCCAGATCGCCGACGCGGGTGTAGCTGTCCAACGTGATCGTGCCGACGGTGACGGCGTCGGCGTTCCTGGTCGCGACGAGCCCGGCCCGCATCTGCTCGGGCCTGCCGAAGCCCATCCGCGGCTGCACCACGAGCGACCCCGCCCGGTGCGTGCGCCGCACGAACTCGCCGAAACTCACGACGCGGCCCCGGCCGTGATGGAGCCGACGAAGCGGCGGAACGACAGCACCCCTTCCGCACCGTCGTCGAACACGGCGTCGAACCCGGCCGAGAGCAGGTCTTCGAGATGGCTTTCGCTTTCCCCGCCGGTGATCCCGAGCTTGCCGCCGATCACCACGGGCACGTTCACGAGACGTTCGTCCGCGCGCAGCCGCCGGATCAGGTGCAGCCCGTCCTGGTAACCGTGCCCGTTGACGCTGCTGATCACCACCAGCGCGGGCCGCAGCTGGAGCGTTTCGGAGATCAGCACTTCCTCCGGGACGCACGGGCCGAGGTTCACCACCTCGTGGCCCAGCTCCTCGATCAGCAACTGGAGGAAGACCAGGTTCCAGGTGTGCGCGTCGGAACGGACCCCGCTGACGAGCACCGGACGGTCGCCGGCGGACCGCGGCGCGCACGGCGGGACGGGGACGTCGAGGGACTCGGACGTGCTCACTCCGCCGCGACCCCGCTCGGCTCGGCCCCGCTCGACTCGAAGACGCGGCGCGGTTCGAGCCGGGACACCGACACGACCTCCTCGCCGCGCACCACCAGTTCGGCGGGAGCGGGCCTGCCCAGGAAGGTCAGCAGGCTCGCGGTGACGCCGTAGGCACCGGCGTTCGGGAC
This sequence comes from Amycolatopsis sp. NPDC059021, assembly GCF_042739895.1. NCBI lineage: Bacteria > Bacillati > Actinomycetota > Actinomycetes > Pseudonocardiales > Pseudonocardiaceae > Amycolatopsis > Amycolatopsis sp. NPDC059021. The sequence continues at coordinate 23,061 of NZ_JBHYIQ010000076.1, read as the reverse complement.
GGTGAGCAGCTCCCCACCGGACAACTCCGGCAGGTCGATGTCGCGGCCCAGGATGTCGCCAGGTGTACACAGTGGACCGACCAGGCTCGCGACGTCACTGGTGTCGCCGTCCACCTCCACCGACGCGGGCAGCAGCCTGCCGAGGCCGGACAACCCGCCGAGCGTGTTGATCCCGGCGTCGACGATCACGAACTTCCCGCCGCGGCTCTGCTTGACGTTCACCACGCGCGTCAGCAGGGAGCCGCTGTCCCCCACCAGGTAGCGGCCGGATTCGCAGGCCAGCCGCGTCGTGCCGTCCCGCCAGCCCGGCAGGTGCACGTCGAGGCTGCTCTCCAGCTCGGTGCGGAGCTTGTCGTAGACCGCTCGCTCGCCCCGCACCGCGTAAGGGCTGGAGAACCCGCCGCCGATGTCCAGGAACTCCAGCGGGAGACCGACTTCCCGCCCCAGTTCGGCCGCGAGCGCGATCACGTGCTGCATCTCGCCGATCAGGCTCGCCTCGTCCTTGGCGTTGCTCATGGTGAAGAAGTGGGCGCCGACGACCCGGGTCCCGGCGATGCTCGTCAGTTCGGGCATCAGCTCGGGCAGCGTCTCGCTGTCGATGCCGAACTGCGAGGGCTTGCCCATCATCCGCATGCCGGTCGTGGCGCTCGCCGTCAGGGAGTTGATGCGCAGCAACGCTTGCGCGGTGACGCCGAGCCGCACCGCGGCCGCGCCGATGTGCCGCAGATCGCCGAGCGACTCCACGGAGAACATCCGCACCCCGAGGCCGAGCGCGTGATCCAGTTCGCCGTCGGTCTTGCCGGGTCCGGTGTAGAGGCACTCCTCGGCGGCGAAGCCCGCGGACAGGGCCGCGGCGAGTTCACCGGACGAACTGATCTCCGCGCGGCAGGCATGGCTGCCGCCTTCGCGCGTCGCGCGTGCCACCTCGGGGTGGGGGTTGGCCTTGAGCGCGTAGTACAGCTCGAATCCCTCGGGCAGCATGGAGAACAGCTCGTCCCGTGCCACCGCGACGCGGTCGAGGTCGTAGACGTACAGCGGAGTGCCGAAGCGCGCCGCCCATTCTTCGTGCGAGTTCACAGCCCCGCTCCCTCCAGCAGCCGGACGAGTTCCGCGGACGCGTTCTTCCCGTGCGCGGTCAGGGGGAATTCCGCCACCACATGGCAGACGGCCGGGACCTTGGCCGGTTCGAGCCGCCTGGCCAGCTCCCGGAGCACGACGTGCGGTTCGAGATCGGTTTCCACGCACACCGCCAGATCGCGGGTCTCGCCGGGCGGGACGGCGCCCGCGGCGCGGACACCGTCGATGTCCATCGCGGCCGCCTCGATCTCCAGGGTGCTCATCCGCACCCCCTTGCGCTTGAACATGTCGTCGCGGCGGCCCTCGAAGTACAGGTAGCCGTCCTCGTCGAGGCGGCCGTAGTCACCGGTGTGCAGCCGCAGCGCACCGGTCTCGTCGCGCCGGAAGTTGCGCGCCGACAGCTCGGGATCGCGCCAGTACCCGGGCATCACGTGCGGGCCGGTGACCACGATTTCGCCGATCTCGCCGACCGGCAGCTCGCGGCCCTCGTCGTCCAGGATCAGCACCTTCGTCCCGGGCAGCGGCCTGCCGACCGAATCGGGGCGCTCGAGGTCCTCCTCCGGCGGCATGACCGAGATCCGCTTGCACTCGGTCTGGCCGAACTGGCGGACCACGCGGACGCCGGGGAACGCCTCGCGCAGCGCGGTGATGGTGGACGCCGGCAGCGCGGCGCCGGTGTTGGTGAACATCCGGACCGGGGCGGGCGCCTCGCCCTCGCGGGCGGCGAGGGTGGCGATCATCGTGGCCAGCGACGGGACGATCGGCACCACCGTCGCGCCGACCTCACGCATCCGCCGCAGCAGGAGCAGGTCCGACTCGCCGTCGGCCAGCACCAGCTCGGAGCGGCCGAGACAGGCCAGCAGCACCTTGTACAGCCCGTAGTCCCACGACATCGGGAACCGGCAGAACACGACGTCGTCGGGCCGGTAGCCCAGCTCGGCCTGCAGCGCCCGGGACGCGAACGTCATCTGCGCGTGCGGGCAGATGACCCCCTTCGGGGCGGCCGTGCTGCCCGAGGTGTAGAGCAGCGCGGCGATGTCGCCAGGGCGGATCTCCACCGGTGCCGCCCGCTTGCCCAGCTCGCGCAGTCTCGCGATCTCGGGCCAGCACGTAGCCAGCTCGTGCACGGGGGCCTCGGTGACCTCACGCAGCGCGCCCGCCACGGAACCGTCCGCGAGCACCAGCCGGGGCCCGGCACTCGCCAGCACCGCCCGCAGGTGGAACGGCTTCATCCCCGGGTTCAGCGCCACCAGCGTCGCGCCGCGCCGGGACACGCCGAGGAACAGCGCGACCAGCTCGCGGGTGGTCGGCAGCTGGGTGACCACCCGGTCACCCGAGCCGATCCCCTCCGACTCCAGCCACGCGTCGACCGCGTACGTGTATTCGGCGAGTTCGCGATAGATCCATACTCCGGTTTTGTCACGCACCGCCGTCGAATCCGGGGTTTCGGCGACCGCCTCGTCGAGCAGGGAATGCACCGGCATTCCGTTCCGGGAATCGTTCACCACGTCCAAAGCCGCACTCCAGACCACGCGGAAATGTGCGCGCACATTCCGTATCGAGGAATCTATTGCAGCTGTTCCCCGGACATCGTCGACCGGCGGAACATCTGAAAGCATTCACCTGGCATTCACCATGAGCCCCAGTGTTGCCCGGAACGCTACCTGCCACCCGGGGGCCGCCACACCCCTAATCTCCGCCGCTCCGGGTTCCGGCGCGGCGACGCCGCCGGTGCTGGTCGCCGGGTCGTAGGGGCTGCTCGCGGCGGGTCCCGGGTGCGGGTCCCCGGATGCCGCGAACGCTCCGTTCGAGACGCTGAACGTCCCGAACGCGCCGTTCGGGACGGGGAGCCGGCGAGGCCCGAGCGCGGCCTCATGCCGCGAACGCTCCGTAGCGGACGTTGAGCGTCCCGAACGCTCCGTTGCGGACGTGGGCCCGGCGGCCCGAACCCCTGTCGCGAACGCTCCGTTCGCGACGGTGAGCGTCCCGAACGACGCGTTCGGGACATAGCCCGCCGCCGTGCGCGCCCACCGAACCCGGCGGCCGGGGCGCGCTGAAGGGCGCCTTCGACGCACTAGATGCGCTGAAGGCGCCCCTTCAGCACGGCCAACGCACCGAAAGCGCCCTTCAGCACCCGGACCGCCCACGAGGACCCGCCGCGGCCCCACCCTCCACAAAGGACGCACAGCGGCCGGAACGCCTGGTCGGCACCGGTGCGCCGGTCCGTGGGGGCCTCCTCGAGGGACTCTGGGTCCCTTAAGGAGGCCCCCACGGACCACGAACCCCGGCTCCTGCCTGCCCGCTCGCAGAGTGCGGCGGGGCGTCCCTCGGTGCGGCCCCGTTTCCGGGGCAGAGGACCGCTGTGCGGTCAGGGGCCGGCGAGCAGGTCCGCCGCCTTGGCCGCCAGCGCGAGCCGGTCCACCTTGCGGTTGCTGTTCAGCGGGAACTCGGCCAGGTTCCGGTAGTGCTTCGGGATCGTGCCCTCGGGCAGCAGCTCGCGCAGCCGCCGGACCAGGGTCATCGTCGGGATCGGCTCGCCGAGGTAGAACGCGAACAGCTCGGTCCCGTTGTCCCCGGCGACGCCCAGCGTCACCGCGTCGTGGGCACCGCAGGCCCGCAGCGCCTGCTCGACCTCGGCCAGCTCGACCCGCCAGCCCTGCACCTGGACCTGCGAATCGAGCCTGCCGAGATACGCCAGCTCGCCGTCCCCGATCCGCCGGACGCGGTCCCCGGTCCGGTACCAGCGCCGTCCGTCGTGCTCGAGGAAGCGACCCCGTTCGTCCGCCGGATCGAGGTAGCCGGGAGTCAGCTGGGGCCCGGTGACACACAGCTCGCCCTCGTCGTCGGCGAACCCGCCGTCGTCGGCGAGCAGCAGCTGGTCGTGGCCACCGTTCAGCTCGCCGATCGGCACGACGCCGTTGACCGCGAGCGCGGCCGAGGCGTCCGAGAGGCGGTGAGCCGCCACCGTGATGGTCAGCTCCGTGGGGCCGTAGAGGTTCTCCACGATCGAGCCGGGCGCGGCTCGCTGCCAGTCGTCGGCGTCGCGGCACTTCAGTGCCTCCCCCGCGAAGAAGCTCCAGCGCAGGCCCGGCATGACACCGTCGGCCAGCCCGTCGGTCCGGCGCACGAGGTCGATCACGCTCGGGGTGGAGAACCACACGGTCACCCCGTGCTCGGCGAGATACCGCGGCAGCTCCCGGTAGGACTGCGCCGGGATCACCGTGGCCGTCGCGCCGGCACCCCACGCGCAGAACAGGTCGAACAGCGAGCAGTCGAAATTCAGGTCGAAGGTCTGGGAGAACACGTCGTCCGGGGTGAAGTCGTAGCGCGCGTCGAGCAGGCCGAAGTAGTGCCCGGCGTTGCCGTGCGTGATCACCACGCCCTTGGGCCGCCCGGTCGAGCCCGAGGTGAACAGCAGGTAGGCCGGATCGTCCGGGCCCGCCTTGCGCGGCTGGTCGAGGCGATACCGCGGATCGGCGACCAGCGCCGTCCCCGGCCCCGGCTCGCTCTCCGGCGCGAGCACCGCGACGTCGTCCTTCCCGGCCAGCAAGGCCGGCAGGGCCGCGGCATTCGCCTCGTCGACGATCAGCGCGGTCGCGCCCGAGGCGTCGAGCATCTGCCGGGTCCTCGCCGCCGGGAAGTCCGGCCGCAACGGGACCACCGCGGCCCCCGCGTAGAGCGCGGCCAGGATGCCCGCGTACGCGGTGACGCCCTTGGCGGCCAGCACCCCGACCACCCGCGCGTCGGCCCGCACCAGCGCGCCCGCCCAGCACGACGCCAGCTCGTGCGCCCGCGCGTAGGTCATCGACACCGGGCCGACGCGCACGGCCACCCCGTCCGGGGACTTCGCCAGCCCGCGGAGGAACCTGCCGTGCAGACCCTCTCCGGTCACTTCATCCATTACCGACCTCCGCCGTGATTTAGGGGTGCACTTTACGGGGGAAAACCCGGGGCACGCAGTAAACTCCGGAACTGCCCCCGGCGAAATTCGTTGCCGGCTCACCGACCGATTCCGGAGTCATCATGTGGGACACCAAGTTCGAAGACCTGCTGCGCCGTCAGCTGCCTTACCTCGGCGCCGAGGAAAAGCTGGAAGAGGACACGCCGCTTCGTGAATTCGGGCTCGACTCGCTCGCGATGGTCGAACTGCTCTCCGTATTGGAGCGCACCTACGACGTCCGCTTCGAGGACGACGCGCTGACACTGGACACCTTCAAGACGCCGGGCATTCTGTGGAAAACGCTCTCCGGGGTGCTGGAGCCGGCGAACTGACGCCGCCGCCGGGGCGGCGCCGGTTCACCGGCGTTCAGGCGCCGCCCCCGGCAGGCGCCATGCTCCGCCGCCGGGGCCGCAGCGCGAGCCGGGGATCGACGGCCAGCACCTCGAAGTTGTCGGTCGTGCAGGCCACCCTGCCGAACAGGCTGTCCGGGCCCGCGACACAGACCGTGCCGACGCCGAGGTCCTTCAGCGTCGCCACGACGTCGATCCAGCGCATCGGCCGGACGAAACTGTCGAGCAACATCGTGCGCACCCCCTCCGCCGTGCGGAGCACCGTGCCGTCCTGATCGGCCACCATCGGCAGCCGGGGATCGGCCATCGGGAGCGCGCCGAGCACCTCGTCCTCGGCCTTGCGCCGCAGCGCGCCGAACGGGCTCGCGTGCATCGGCGGCCGCATCGTGTAGAGCGAAAACCCGCCGAGGTCACGGATCCGGCGCTGCAGCCATTCGACGTTGTGCTCCCGCAGGGAAACCATGTAGAAGTCGTGGTCGATGTGGCAGGAGATCTCGTGCCACTCGCCGCGCCCGGTCAGCTCGTCCAGTACCTCGTCCAGCTTTTCCCGGGGCGTGCGCACGAACGAATGCGTCACGACGTCCTGGTATTCGGTCGCGAAGTACTCCTCCAGGCAGCGAGCCAGTTTCGCGGTCAGCCACACACCGTCCTCAAAGGACACAGAACCGGCGTGGACGGCCGCGGGCTTCTCCCCGAAACTCGGGCCGGCGCTGACCTGCGGGGTCACCCCGAGTTCTGCCTCCGCCCACTGGGCGAGGGCGACGCAGTTGACCATGAAGGCCACCTGCGCGTACTCGGAATAGTCCCCCGGGGTCTCGCGGAACCGGTCGACCAGCGAGTACCCGAGCCGGTCGCTCGCGGCCGCGACGAGCTTCCTGGCGAACGGGTTGATCAGCATGAACTTGCCGACGTCCGCGAAGCGGGCGGGGCTCATCCCGGGAAAAACCATGGCCGTAGCGGTACGGCTCACCTCGTCCATCGGTGACTACCTCCTCATCGTCTCGGCGTGCTCGGAGGCGGCGGGCACCGGCTGCCCGCCGAGCTGCCCGAGGAACTCCGCGAGCACCGCCCGGAACCGCTCCGGCTCCTCCAGGTTCGGCATATGGCTCGACTCCTCGAAGATCTCCCAGCGGACGTCGGGGATCCGGTCGGCGAACGGCTGCATGGTGACCGGCGTGGCCTCGTCATGGCGACCGGACATCAGCAGCGTCGGCACCGCGATCTCGGCGAGGCAGTTGACCACCGACCAGTCCTTCAGCGTGCCCACGACGTGGAACTCGTTCGGGCCGTTCATCACCGAGTACACAGTGGAGTCGTTCGAGACCTCCATCAGCGACGCGACGTAGTCACGCGGCCAGGGCTGGACCCGGCACACGTGCCGGTCGTAGAAGACGCGCGCGGCACGGAAGTACTCGTTCGAATCCGTGGTGCCCGCGTTCTCGTGCCGGCGCATCGTCGCGTCGACCTCCGGCGGCAGCGCCGCCCGCAGCACCTCCATCTCCTGCCGCCAGAGCAGGTAGGAGGCCGGGGCGTCCGCGATCACCAGCCCGGCCAGCCCGGCCGGTCTCGCCGCCGCGTGCCGCGCGGCGAGCATGCCGCCCCACGAGTGTCCGAGCAGGACGTAGTTGTCCGAGATCCGCAGTCCCCGCACCAGGTTGTCCAGCTCGTCGAGATAGAGCTCGGGGGTGAAGAAGTCGGTGGGCCGGTCGGCCAGCCGGGTCGAACCGCCGTTGCCGAGCTGGTCGTAGTGCACCACCGGCCAGCCGTCGCCGGCGAGTTCGGCCAGGTTCAGCAGGTAGTCGTGGGTGCTGCCGGGACCACCGTGCGCCACCACCAGCGCGGGCCGCCCGGCGCCCGGTGTGCCGGTCACCCGGTACCAGGTCCGGCAGTCGCGGAAGGGCACCCATCCCTGGGCACTGGGCGCCTTGACCATTCCCATCACCTCATCGACACGGCCGTCACGGGCTCTCACCGCGTCCATGTCTAATCGCCGGGGCGCCGCTGGGCCAGCCCCCTTAGGGGCGTCGCGGGGCGGCGGGCGCGCGGAGGATCGCCGCCTCCGCCCGGCCGTCCGCTAGGGGTCCCCAGGCCCGCATTCCCGTCCGGACCCCTAACTTCGCCGTGCGAGCGTTCTTCGGGTTTCCAGCGGGGATCGGCGAATTAGGGTGAAGTCACCGCCAACCATTGGAGACGGCAGTGCGTGTCATGTTGATGGTCTTCCCGACCAGAACCCATATCTACAGCATGGCTCCGGTCGGCTGGGCCTTGCGTGCCGCGGGCCACGAGGTGCGCTACGTGGGCCAGCGCAATCCCTCCGAAGTGGAACCGTTCCTGGAGACCGGGCTCGACGCGATGTGGTTCGGCGGCGACCTCGACCTGGTCCGGCACCGCCATCTCGAAGGGGTCGGCGAGCATCCGATGGGCTCGGAGCACCTGCTGTCCGAAAGCCGCCCGGAGAAGTACACCGACGAATACGTGCGCTCGGTCTACCACACCTGGGTCGAGGGATTCCGGTGGACCGCGCCCGACGCCATGCTCAACGAGATCGTGCGCTTCGCCCGGCACTGGAAGCCCGACCTCGTCGTCTGGGACCCGCTGATGTACGCGGGCCCGCTCGTGGCCAAGGCCACCGGGGCGGCACACGTGCGCATGCTCTACGCCGCGGACCAGACCGCCCGGCTGTTCAAGCAGTACGCGGACCTGCTGAGCAGGCAGCCGCCGGAAGAGCGGCACGACCCGCTGAAGGAATGGATGTCCGAGTGGCTGGCAGGCCAGGGCTGCGAGTTCGACGAGCAGCTGCGCCTCGGCATGGCCACCATCGACCCTTCGCCCGAGTGCATCCGCTACGACCTGGACGTCGACTACATCCCGGTGCGCTTCGTCGCGGTCAACCGGCCGATGGCGGTTCCCCCGTGGGTCGTCGAAGAACCGGAGCGTCCTCGCGTGTGCCTGACGCTCGGCGTGTCCAACCGCCAGGTCCACGGACGTGAGGAGGCCTCGGTGGCGACCCTGCTCGACGGCCTCGCCGACCTGGACGTCGAGGTGATCGCGACGCTGAACGCGGCCCAGCTCGCCACCGTGCCGAAGGTGCCGGACAACGTCCGCGCGGTCGACTTCGTCCCGATGAACGAGCTGCTGCCCAGCTGTTCGGCGATCGTGCACCAGGGCGGCGGCGCGACCATCGGGAACGCCGTGGTGAACGGGGTCCCCCAGCTCATCGTGCCCGGAACGACCTGGAGCGAGCGCATTTCCGCGATTGCCCAGGAGAAACGCGGCTACGGCCTGCTCCTCGACCTCGCCGATCTCACCCCGGACCAGCTGCGGGCGAAGGTCGGGCAGCTGCTCGACGACCCGTCGTTCCGCCGCAACGCGATCGAGGTCCAGCAGGAAGTGCACGCGACGCGGACCCTGCAGGACGTCGTCGGCGATCTGGAGCGGCTCGCGACCGGCTTCGCCACGTCACAGGCGTCTTGAAACCACTGAGGCTAAGGAAAGAACCGACATGAACTCACCGGGTACGACGCAGTTCCAGGAATACGCCCTGCCCGACGGCCGCGTGGTGTCCTGCACCAACAAGTTCAACACCGCGGGGGTGTGGCAGGAGTTTTCCGACGGGCTCTACGCCCGGTGCATCGCCCGGCTGCGGCCCAGTGACACCGTGGTGGACGTCGGCGGGCACATCGGGCTGACCTCGCTGCTGGTCACCGACGCGGTGCCGGACCTGCGCATCATCGCCTGCGAGCCCGCGCCGCCCACCTTCGAATGCCTGGTCCAGAACTTCGAGCGCCACCTGCCGACGGCGATCGCGGTCAACGTCGCGATCGGCACCCAGCCCGGCACGACCACGCTGACCTACTACCCCAACAGCGATGTCATGTCGACGCTGCGGGTCGACGACGAGGACGACCGCCGCAACATCGAGGCGGCGCTCACCAGCTTCGGCGTGAGCGACGAGCGGCAGCGCCAGTTCCACATCGACCGTACGAAGGCGGGCGCCGTCGAGTACCCGGTCAAGGTCATCACCCTGGCGCACCTGTTCGCCGAGTACCAGCTGAAGGAGGTCGGGCTGCTCAAGGTGGACGTGGAACGCGCCGAGCTGGACGTCTTCCGCAGCCTCGGCGACGCCGACTGGCCCGGGATCCGCAACATCATCGCCGAGGTCCACGACGTCGACGGCCAGCTCGCGGAAACGCAGGAACTGTTGCGGGAGAAGGGTTTCCACCTCGACGACCTGCAGCAGGACATGTACGACAGCGGCACCACGCACATGGTCACCGCGACCAGGGACCTCCCCTAGCCGGGTGACGCGCGGCACCGGCCGCGCCGTCCGCGCGTCCCGCCGGAGCCCGGTCGTCTAGGCTCGCGGACATGCCGGACACGCAGTACGAAGATCTGCTCCGCCACGTGCTCGACACGGGTGCCCGCAAGGCCGACCGCACCGGGACGGGCACGCGGTCGGTCTTCGGCCACCAGCTGCGGTACCGGCTGTCCGAGGGCTTCCCGCTGATCACGACGAAGAAGGTCCACTTCCGCTCGATCGCCTACGAGCTGCTGTGGTTCCTGCGCGGCGACGCGAACGTCAAGTGGCTCCAGGAGAACGGCGTCACGATCTGGGACGAGTGGGCCGCGCCGGACGGCGACCTCGGCCCGGTCTACGGCGTGCAGTGGCGGTCGTGGCCGACCCCGGACGGCGGGCACGTCGACCAGATCGCCGAGGTGCTGCGCACGCTGCGCGAGAACCCCGATTCGCGGCGGATCATCGTGTCCGCGTGGAACGTCGCCGACATCCCGCGGATGGCGCTGCCGCCCTGTCACGCGTTCTTCCAGTTCTACGTCGCCGACGGCAGGCTTTCCTGCCAGCTGTACCAGCGCAGCGCGGACCTGTTCCTCGGCGTGCCGTTCAACATCGCGAGCTACGCGCTGCTGACGCACATGATCGCCGGGCAGGTCGGCCTCGGCGTCGGGGACTTCGTCTGGACCGGCGGCGACTGCCACATCTACGACAACCACGTCGACCAGGTCCGCACCCAGCTCGGACGCGAGGCGCGGCCGTTCCCGGCGCTGAGCCTGAAGCCGGCGGAGAGCCTGTTCGACTACACCTACGAGCACATCGCGATCGAGGGCTACGACCCGCACCCCGGCATCAAGGCACCGGTGGCGGTGTGATCGGGGTCGAGTGGGCACAGTCGTCGAACGGCGTCATCGGCCGTGACGGCGCGCTGCCGTGGCATCTGCCGGAGGACCTCAAGCACTTCCGCGCGCTGACCGCGGGCGCGACCGTGCTCATGGGACGCCGCACCTGGGAGTCGCTGCCGCCGCGTTTCCGGCCGCTGCCGGGCAGGCGCAACCTGGTGCTCTCGCGTACGCCGCAGGAAGGCGTCGAGACCTTCCCCGACCTGGCGGAGGCGCTCGCCGCGGTGTCCGGGGACGTGTGGGTGATGGGCGGCGCGGCGGTGTACCGGGCGGCGCTGCCGCTCGCGGACCGGATCGTGGTCACCGAGATCCGGGAGCACTTCGACGGCGACACGTACGCGCCGGACGTCGGCCGCGCGCCGGACTCCACCGGGGAATGGCTGGAGTCCTCGACCGGGCTGCACTACCGGTTCCTGACCTGGGGCTGACGCCGGGCGCTGTCCTCAGCGTGGCCAAGATGGTACATACCTCGGCCACGACGGGCGGTGGTGTTGGCCGCCGGAACCCGGGATGTCACGCTGGTTCCACCGTCCGTGTGCCCTCCGCCACGGACGGCCAAGGAACCACGAACGTCCTCGGGAGCCTCCAGTGAGAAGCACCGGAATCGTGTTGTTCGTCCTGCTCGTCGCGTGCGCCGCCGGGCTCTCCCCCGCCGCCGCTTCGCCGAACGCGTTCACCCTGACCAGCAGCGCTTTCGCCGAAGGCGGCATGATCCCCAAGGTCCACGAATGCACCAGCGGCGGCGGCAACGACCCCGCCAAGAAGAACGAGTCCCCGCCGCTGGCCTGGTCCGGCGCTCCGGGCACCGCCAAGAGCTACGCGATCATCATGCGCGATCTCAGCAACAACAACCTCCTCCACTGGATCATCTACGACATCCCGGTGAGCACGGCCTCGCTCCCCCAGAACGTCCAGCACGCCTACCAGCCCGCGGTCCCCGCGGGAGCCAGGCAGGTCTACTACCGGGGCAGCGCGAGCCTTTTCGGCTATCAGGGACCGTGCTCGCCCACGACGATCAACACCTACGAGTTCGTCGTCTACGCGCTCAACAAGGCATCGCTGACGAACCTGAACGCCAACTCGTCGACGCAGACCGCGGCCAGGGTGATCACCGCGGCCTCGATCGCCACGGCCAGGGTCACCGGCAAGTCGTAGCTCCCCCGGCGTGGGGGGGGGCGCCCCCCCCCCCGCGGGGGGGGGGGGGGCCGCGGGGGGGCGGCCGGGGCGGCGCGGCCCACACGCCCCCACCGGCGAAGAGTCTCTCGCGCCCTCACACCCCC
>NZ_JBHYIQ010000076.1:8990-11211 GCF_042739895.1 Amycolatopsis sp. NPDC059021 | reverse complement strand
GGGTGCGCGTGTCCCCCGCGCCGGGCCGCCGGCCCGCCCGGCGGCGCGCGCGCGCGCGGGGGCCCGGCCCGGGCCCCCGCCCCCCCCCCCCCCCCCCCACGTCGTGCTACGACGCGGATCGGCCGAGCAACCGCTCAAGCCAGGATTCCCTGGCGGCCAGGCACGCCACGGCCGCCGCGGATTCCGGTGCGAGGTCGTAGAAGCCGTGGAACGCACCGCCCCAGACGTGCAGTTCCGCGTCCCCGCCCGCCGCCCAGATCGCGCTCGCGAACGCCACGTCCTCGTCCCGGAACACCTCCGCCGCGCCGGCGTCGATGAACGTCGGGGGCAGGCCGCTCAGATCCGACGCCCGCGCCGCCGCCGCGTACGGCGAGACGCCGTCGGTTCCCCGGCGCTCCCCGAGGACCGCCGTCCACGCGGTGAGATTGCTCGTCCGGTCCCAGACTCCGACGCCGTCGTACTGATGTGACGACACCGTCTCGTTCCGGTCGTCGATCATCGGGCACTGCAGCAACTGGCCGAGCAGCGCCGGGCCGCCACGATCGCGAGCCAGCAACGTGGTCCCGGCGGCGAGGCCACCTCCGCCGCTGCCGCCGAAGATCACCAACCGGCCGGGATCGAACCGCAGTGCGTCCGCGTTTTCGGCCATCCAGCGCAGACCCGCGTAACAGTCCTCGACGGGAACGGGGTCGGGATGTTCGGGCGCCAGGCGGAACTCGACGGTGACGGCGACCGCGTCGTACTTCACCGCCCAGTCGATCAGCGGACCGGCCGAGGCGAACCGGTCGCCCATCACCATTCCGCCGCCGTGGATGTGGTAGATCCCCGGCCCCGGATTCTCGTGGTCCACACGGGACAGCACGGAGACGGCGATCTCCGCCCCGCCGTGGCCGGTGATCGTGTGGTGTACGCAGCCGACCGGCCGGTCGCCGATCTGTTCCGCGAGCGTGGGAAAGGGCAGCGCCCGGTAGTGCTCCAGCCGATCCGCCGTCATGCCGGCCGGGGCCCGGCCCTCGAGCGTCGGCAACACGGCGGCGAGTTCGGGATCGAACGGCGGCCGGGGAATTTCGTGCGTCATCGGTACTCCTGGGAGTCATCGCTTCCTCCTTCGTCGTCGCGAACGGTGTGGCTGGTCAAGCACACACTCGCGCCCGCGCAACACGCGAAGCGAAAGGAAGTTCGGTGGGAAGAGTCGTCATGGGCCGGTGCCGGCCGACACGCCGCCGACGGCCCGGCGGCTAGACTCTGTCCACCTCGATGAGCATGCCGTGAGGCTAACACGGGCCCCCGACATTTCCGATCCCGCGCCGAGTCGCGCGAGACCGATCAGGAATCGAGAAGCACGGGTCCCCGGGCCGCGCCTAACGTTCCCGTCATGACCTCGATCGACAGCATCACCCTCGAAACAACCGACGTCGAAGCCGCCGAACGCTTCTACGCCACCGCTTTCGGGCTGGACACCCAGCTCCGCATGAGGGCGTCGCAGACGCCGAGCACGGGCTTTCGTGGCTTCACCCTGGCGCTCACGGTGTCCCAGCCCGCCGACGTCGACGCCCTCGTCGGCACCGCCGTCGAGGCCGGGGCGACCACGATCAAGCCCGCCGCGAAATCGCTGTGGGGCTACGGCGGGGTCGTCCAGGCTCCGGACGGCGCGATCTGGAAGGTCGCGACCTCGGCGAAGAAGGACACCGGCCCCGCCACCCGGCGGATCGACGACTTCGTGCTCCTCCTCGGGGTCGCCGACGTGGCCGCGAGCAAGCAGTTCTACGTCGGCCAGGGCCTCACCGTGGCACGGAGTTTCGGCCGCAAGTACGTCGAGTTCGCCGCCGGGGACGGCGCCGTCAAGCTGGCCCTGTACCGGCGCCGCGCCCTCGCCAAGGACCTCGGCGTCGCCCCGGACGGCACCGGCTCGCACCGGATCGCCGTCGGTGGCGCCGGGACCTTCACCGACCCGGACGGGTTTGCCTGGGAAACCAGCTCGCTGGCGGCGCGGTCCTGATGTGCCGCTATCACCCCGGCATGGTCGCCGCTCTCGCCTGGGACAACGCCGAGTCCGCCGCACAGCACGATTCCCGGGACGAACCCGCTCCGCGGCGACCGGACCGCCCCGGCCTCCCGGAGGCCGGGAAAACACCGGCCCTCTCACTATCCACTTCGGACTGATCCGCCGCGGGCATCGGCGCGCGGCGGTGCGGTGCCGGGGACTTCATCCCACTGAAGC
>NZ_JBHYIQ010000076.1:0-8980 GCF_042739895.1 Amycolatopsis sp. NPDC059021 | reverse complement strand
AACCCCCCCCCCTCAAACACAATCTTTGTGTCCTCCCCCGCGGGGGGGCGGGGGGGGGGGGGGGGGGGGGGGGTTTAAATACCCCCACACCCCCCCCCCCCCCCCGCACCGGTCGACAACGTCAGCCGATGCCGAGGACGGCCTTGGCGGTGGTCCAGTTCGTGAGCATGGCGTGCTGTGCGTCGCCGAGCGTGACCTTCCCGGCGCACACGGCCTTTTTGACCGCGTTCTCCACGGAGTCCTTCGAGTAGGAGTTCTGGTCTCCGGAGTGGGGTTCCGGCCAGAGGTTCTTCGGGTCCTTCGGCGCGCCACCGAGTTCGAGCGGAAGGAAATGGTCTTCCTCGTAGTCCGCGAGATTCGTGTCGGAGTAGCCGTAGTCGGCGATGCCCTGGCGCTTCAGGCCGTTGGTGTAGGACGTCGGCGGCCGGATCGTGGAGGTCCAGCCCGAGACACAGATCGTGGAACCGATCGTGCCCTGGGTGACATCCGGATTGGTCGCGCCCGGCGTGCACGCCGGATCCGGTAACGGCAGGTCCGCCTGCGAACAGGTCGCGGCCGCCGTGGCGGATTCGGCCGAGGCGGATACCGGAGCGGCCATGGCCATGACGACCGAAACCGCGCCGATCGGCGCCAGCACACGTAAAGCGGGCATAATACGCATTGGTTCTTCCTCCCAGACGGCATCACAAAGCCCCGTTTCCGAGATCGCGTGCACCTCGGCGAGCGGGACGACCCGAAATCCTCGCCACCGAACACGAACACGACAGGAAACGGCGACCACGGGCCGCGAAACAGTAAACATCCACCAAGCTGTGAAATTGCGAAGTCAGTTCTTCACAAGCCGACGATTTCCCGCCAAACGGGCAGGAACCGGTGGATATTTCTCAGCGGAAAGCAGGAATTCCGGCCAATGCGACACAGTCCGCGAAAGCGGCGGAAAAGCCCGGATCACACCCATTACCGCCACATTGCGGTTATCCGTCACACACCCGCACATCGGCGCGGACAGTACGAAGTGGACAGTCGGGGACCTGACGGGCAATACCGGCCCGGCAGCGGGCACCAGGTCGTTCCGGCGGGTGACCCGCCGGGCCGGTTCACTCCCGGATCAGGGCCACCCAGTGCAGTTTTTCCTGCTCGCGACGCGGAAGCCCGGCGACCACCAGATCGTAGGAATCCTCGATCATCTCGCGGACGAGACCGGCGGGCACCGAACCGTCGAGGACCACGGTGTTCCAGTGCCGCTTGTTCAGGTGGTAGCCGGCGGTGATGGCCGGGTACTGGCCGCGCAGCTGCACGGCGACGTCCGGATCGCACTTCAGGCTGACGCGCAACGGCCGCCCTCGCAACGGGCTCAGCGCGAACATCTTGCCCGCCACCTTGAAGACGCTGTTCTCCTCGCCGAAGGGGAACTCCTCGCGCGCACCGGTCAGCCCGAGGCAGATCTTCTTCAAGTCGGCGGCCCTCATCCGATCACCCTACACACTCGAGCTCCCGGCGCGTCCGCGTGTCACCGAGGGGACGGCCTCGCCGCCGCGGTCGTGCTCACCGCACGGGAGTCGACGAACCGCAGACCCACGACACACCCGCTGAGGCCGCGATGTCCCGCCGTACGCCAGGCGAGGAGTGCGGCGACGAGGGCGAGAACGGCGGCGATGAAGTGCAGGCCGAGGTGATCGAGGGCGAAGAAGCCGCCGCCTCCGACGACGAACCGCGGCAGGACCCGCCAGCGCGCCGGACGGCCACCGTCGGGACGGACCGGGGCGAGCAGGACGATCCGCTGCCCGGCGGTGGCGCCGTCACCGCACAGCGGGACCACGAGCAGCAGGAGGCCGGCCGGGATCACGTAGTCCAGCAACCAGCTCGCTCCCGGCGAGGCGGCGAAGGAGCCGGGCCCGTCGGCGGACATCAGCGTGACACCGGTCCGGAGGAGCGTCCCGAGCAGGAACACCGCGAACACGTCCAGGCACATCCCGAGCAGCCTGCGACGGGCGGTGACCGGGCGGGCGTCCCCTGGCGGCCGGGTGACCCGCTGCCCAGGGACGAAGCGCAGTGCCGGTGCCAGCAGGACACCGACGGCCGCGCCCACCGTGTTGGCGAGCAGGTCGTCGACGTCGAAAAGGCGGTAGGGACACTCGAACACGCCCCAGACCGCGGTGAGCTGGGTGGTCTCGATGAACAGGGACAACAGCAGCCCGGCGGCGACCGTGGCGAGCGGCCGCCATCGGAAGAGATGCCGACCGAACATGCCCAGCGGCACGAACAGCAGCACGTTGAGCACGACCTGCTGCAGTGCCGGATTGCCCGGCAGCCCGGCGATCCCTGGCTCGCCCCGGCGGGCCCGGATGTCGTCGACGAACTGGAACAGGCGCAGTTGCGGCTCCACCACATGTCGCGCGCACCACTCCGGCGTCGTTTCGGGCACCGGCAACAATGTGTAGGTCCAGAGCGCCAGCGCGTAGACGAGGCAGCCGAACGCCAGCACCATGTGCCCGGCGCCGAACTCACCGCGCCCCCGGTAACTCCACCACAGATACGGAATCGCCAGCAGCACCGCGAGACCGCCACCACCGAAGAGCGCGACGACCGCGGGAAAAGTCAGTTCGGACACGGGTTCGGACAACCCCTCCGGTTTTGTCCACAAAGGACACCCCTGCTCCGGGACGTTCCCGGACGACATCTGCCGAATGTCACGGCAACGTATCATGGCCGCGAATTTCCAACCACCGAAGAATGTCCGAAAAACGGCGGCATCGCCAGGAGGTGACAATCGCGATGGGCGCGGCCCTGGAAAGCACTTATCCCCGTGACAAAATATCGGGAGCGGGCCGGAATCCGATTCACGGGGACTCCCGGAATTCCCGGAGAGCGGCGGCGCCCGCGCGCGACGGCCGCGACTGGCCCCTTCGAACAGGCACGTTCTGGTCCTTCTGACCAGGCCAGCCGTCACCCAAGCTCAGCGGGTCCGAGAGCGACGGTGACAGCGGATGGGAGCGGGAGATGCGGATCGGTGTTCCCCGGGAAGTGAAGAACAACGAGTATCGGGTGGCCCTCACCCCGGCCGGCGTGCACGAGTTCGTCTCGGCAGGGCACGAGGTGTTCGTCGAGCGTGGTGCGGGAGCCGGCTCGTCCATCGCCGACCAGGACTACGCCGCCGCGGGCGCGAAGGTACTGGAGCACGCCGACGACGTCTGGGCCACCGGGGAGCTCGTGCTCAAGGTCAAGGAGCCGGTCGAAGAGGAGTACGGCCGACTCCGCGCGGGCCAGCTGCTGTTCACCTACCTGCACCTCGCGGCGAGCGAGCCGTGCACCCGGGCGCTGCTGGCGGCGGGCACGACGTCGGTGGCGTACGAGACCGTGCAGCTGGCGGACGGGTCACTGCCGTTGCTGTTCCCGATGAGCGAGGTCGCCGGGCGGCTGGCGCCGCAGGTCGGCGCGCAGACGCTGATGCGGGCCAACGGCGGCCGCGGCGTGCTGATCGGCGGGGTGTCCGGCGTGGCACCGGCCAGGGTGGTGGTGCTCGGCGCGGGCGTCGCCGGGATGAACGCCGTGGCGGGCGCGGCGGGAAGCTGGGCCGACGTGGTGCTGTTCGACAAGAACGTCGGCAAGCTCCGCGCGGCCGACCGGATGTACCAGGGGCGCATCCGCACGGCGGCGGCGAACGCCTACTCGATCGAGGCGGCCGTGCTGGAGGCCGATCTGGTGATCGGCGCGGTGCTCGTGCCCGGCGCGAAGGCACCCAGCCTGGTGTCCAACGACCTCGTCTCGCGGATGAAGCCGGGCAGCGTGCTCGTCGACATCTCCGTCGACCAGGGCGGCTGCTTCGAAGACACCCGGCCGACCACGCACGCGGATCCGACCTTCCAGGTGCACGATTCGGTGTTCTACTGCGTCGCGAACATGCCGGGCGCGGTGCCGCACACCTCGACGCACGCGTTGACGAACGTGACCCTGCCGTACGCGCTGGAGCTGGCGAACGGTGGCCTGCGCCAGGCGATCGGCCGGCGCCCGGAGCTGCGCGGCGGCGTCAGCACCGTCGACGGTGTCCTGACCTCGGAGCCGGTCGCGGCCGCGCACGGGCTGACCGCCGTCGCGCCGGAAACCGCGCTGGGCTAGCCGGGCGACGTCCATTCGGGTTAGGTTGCTCCTCGCCCCGGACCTCGGCGAGGAGCAACGGTGCCCCGTACGCTGATCGAAATCGACCGGTCGTCGCCGGAGCCGCTGTACCGCCAGGTACGGCGCGCCATCGAGCACGGCATCGCGGTCGGCACGTTCGACCCGGGACACCGGCTGCCCAGCTCACGGGAGCTCTCGGCCGAACTCGGCGTCTCCCGCAACACGATCAACCTCGCCTATCAGGAGCTGGTGGCCGAGGGGTTCGTGGAGAGCAGGGAACGCAGCGGCCTGTTCGTGAACGCGGAGATGCGACCGCACTGCGCGGTGCAGGAACGCACGACCCGGCCCCGCATCGACTGGCGGGCCCGGGTCCGCCGCTACCCGGACGCCGACGTGCCGCACGTCGAGAAGCGGGCCGACTGGCACACCTACCCTTATCCGTTCGTGGCGGGCCAGATGGACGTCACCGCGTTCCCGGCCCGGTCGTGGGCCCGCTGCCTGCGCGACGCGCTGTACCGGCCGCACGTCTTCCCGGCGCTGCAGGACAGCGTCGGCTCGGACGACCCGATGCTGGTCGACATGGTGTGCAAGCATCTGCTGCCCGCCCGCGGGATCGAGGCCGATCCGGCCGAGGTGCTCATCACCGTCGGCTCGCAGCAGGGCCTCGACCTGCTCGGGCGCGCGCTGCTCGGGCCGGAGCAGACGGTGGCGATGGAGAATCCCGGCTACCTCGACGCGCGGCACATCTTCCTGCGCACCGGTGCCGGGGTGCGCGGACTGGACGTCGACCAGAGCGGCCTTCGCCCGCCCGACGAGCTCACCGGCGTCGATCTGCTGTACCTGACGCCCAGCCATCACCATCCGACGAACGTCACCCTGAGCATCGGCCGCCGCCGACGTCTGCTCGAACTGGCAGCGGCGGCGGGCACGGTGGTCGTCGAGGACGACTACGACAGCGAGTTCCGTTATCAGGGCAGCCCGACGCCCGCGCTGAAAGCGCTCGACGGTTCCGGCGACGTCGTGTATCTCGGCACGTTCTCGAAGTTCCTCTCCCCCGGGCTGCGGCTGGGCTATCTGGCCGCCCCGCGCGAACTGGTCCGGGAGCTGCGGGAGATCCGCCGTTACGTGCTGCGGCACCCGCCCGGTCACCTGCAACGCGCCATGGCCCTGCTCATCGACAGCGGCGAGTACCAGCGGTCGCTGCGCCGCTACCGCACGAAGCTGATGCGCAAATGGGAGGCGACGTGCGCGGCGGTCGCCGAACACCTGCCGTGGCCACAGGGCACCTACCCGCCGGGCGGGGTGAGCCTGTGGGTGACCGGACCGTCCACACTGGACTGTCGCCGCCTCGCCGAACGCGCGGAACGCGACGGCGTCCTCATCGAGGGCGGCGACATCTTCTTCATCGGCGACGACCCGCCCCGCAACCATTTCCGGGTCGGCTTCGCGGCGATCCCGCCGCGCGCGATCGAACCGGGAATCCGCCTGCTGGGCCAGGCCTGCCGGGAACTCCTCGGCGGCTGACCCCGGCCCCATCTGGACCCGTCGGAACGCACGTTTCTGGTGCTGGGCCTCGGACCAGCGTGGTTGCGAGAGTCGAAGCACACACTCGCGCCTTGAAGGAGGTCTCCGGTGGACGTCACCCAGCTGCGAGCGCAGGCTCGCCGCCATCTCGGCCCGCACTTCACCCGCAAGGACACCTGGGACAGCGACTTCCCGGTGTTCGTGCGCGGCGAAGGCTGTCACCTCGTCGACACCGAGGGCCGCCGCCACCTCGACGGCCTCGCCGGACTGTTCTGCGTGAACATCGGGCACGGGCGCGCCGACGTCGCGAAGGCCGTCGCCGACCAGGTGGGCACCCTCGCCTACGCCAGCAACTGGGGTTCGGCGCACAACCCGGCGATCGAGGCGGCCACGCTCATCGCCGGACTCGCCCCCGGCGACCTCGGCACCACGTTCTTCGTCAACTCCGGCTCCGAAGCGGTCGAGTCGGCTTTGAAGTTCGCCCGCCAGTACCACCGCAGCCAGGGCAGGCCGGAGCGGACGAAGATCATCGCCCGCGACATGGCCTACCACGGAACCACGCTGGGTGCCCTTTCGGTCACCGGCCTGCCGAAGATCAAGGATCCGTTCGGCCCGCTGCTGCCGGGTGTCCGGCACGTGCCGAACACCCTGGGCCTGCTCGGCGACTGCGGGCCGGCCGGGGAACTCGACTGCGTCAAGGCGATCGAGGACGTCATCCTCGAAGAGGGCCCGGAGACGATCGCGGCGCTGTTCGCCGAGCCGGTGCAGAACGGCCGGGGCGCGCTGGTACCACCGGACGGCTACTGGCCTGCCGTGCGGGCGCTGTGCGACAAGTACGGCATCCTGCTGGTCTCCGACGAGGTGATCTGCTCGTTCGGCAGGCTCGGGCACTGGTTCGGCCACGGCCTGACCGGCGTCGTCCCGGACATGATCACCTTCGCCAAGGGCTCGACGTCCGGCTACGCGCCGCTCGGCGGGCTGATCGTGCGTGAGCGGCTGGTCACCGAGCTGTACGAGTCGCCGAAGGGCGGTGTCTTCACGCACGGCGCCACCTGGGGCGGGCACCCGGTGGCGACCGCCGCGGCGGTGGCGAACCTGACCGCGATGCGCGACGAGCACGTCCTCGAGCACGTACGGGACGAAGCGCCACGGCTGTCCACCGCGCTGCACGCGCTCAAGGACGCCCACCGCTGCGTCAAGGACGTCCGCGGGACCGGGTTCTTCTACGCGATCGAGCTGATGGCCGATCACCGGAGCGGCCGGGAGCTGACCGAGGCCGAGTCGGTCAAGGTGCTGCGCGAGGTGCTGCCCGAGGCGTTCCGCCGCACCGGCGTGATCCTGCGCGGCGACGACCGCGGTGCCACCATGCTGATGATCTCGCCGCCGCTGGTGGCGGGCGAGGCCGAACTCGCCGAGCTGCTGCACGGCGTCGACGCGATGCTCACCGACGTCGAGAAGGCCGTCCAGCCCTGATCGTCCCTCTTTCTCCCGGGTGGGGCCGCCGGCGCTTCGGCGGCCCCACCCTTTTTTGTTGCCCGGTCAAGGACGTATCACGATGTGAGTACATTGTGGACGCTCACGCTGCGCGCTCCGGTGCCGACATTCCCGGCGGAGCACGGAAACCGGTCACGATCCCGGACTGCGGGATCACCTCCGGTGACCTCTCGCGCGCGCTAGAGTCGGTCGCCATCTGGACCCCTCGGCCACGGCGTAACTGGCTCTCGTACCGGGCCCAGCCAGTACCTACGGTGACGGGAACCACAAACGAAGCTCCCAGCAGCCCAGCGGCAACGGTGCCGCGACTAGGAGGAGACGTGAGTTCGATGTCCGAACCCGCCCGGCCCAGCGGACTGAAACCGGGGCTCAAACAACGGCACATGAACCTCATCGCGCTCGGCGGTGTCATCGGCGCCGGACTGTTCGTCGGCAGCGGTGTCGTCGTCCAGGCGACCGGGCCCGCCGCGGTGATCTCGTTCCTGATCGCCGGCCTGATCACCGTGCTCATCATGCGGATGCTGGCCGAGATGACGGTGGCGAAGCCCGCGCTCGGCTCGTTCTACGTCTATGCCAGGGAAGCGATGGGCAACCGCGCCGGCTTCGCGGTCGGCTGGATGTACTGGTACTTCTTCGTCATCGTGGTGGCCGTCGAAGCCGTGGCGGGCGGGCGGATCCTGCAGCTGTGGCTGCCCGGCGTACCGCTGTGGGTGCTCAGCCTCGGCCTGCTGGTGCTGCTGACCGGCACCAACATGGTTTCCGCGCGCTCCTACGGCGAATTCGAGTACTGGTTCTCCTCGATCAAGGTCGTCGCGATCATCGTGTTCCTCGTGCTCGGCGCGCTGTACCTGTTCGGCATCTGGCCGGGCTCGCACGGCGGCGTGTCGAATCTCGTGTCCCACGGCGGTTTCGCGCCACTCGGCATCGGCGCGGTACTAGCGGCTGTCGTGCCCTGTATCGGTTTCTACACCGGGGCGGAGATCGTCACCATCGCCGCGGCCGAGTCGGCCGAACCGAAGAAGGCCATCGCGAAGGCGATGCGGTCGATCATCTTCCGGGTCGTGCTGTTCTACGTCGGATCGGTGTTCGTGGTCGTGGCGATCAAGGCCTGGAACTCCCCCGAGACCGCGGTCAGCCCGTACGCCGCGGTGCTCGACGTACTGGGCATCCCGGCGGTGTCGACCATCATGAACGGCATCGTGCTCACCGCCGTGCTGTCCTGTTTGAACTCGGCGCTGTACACCTCGTCCCGGATGTTGTTCGCGCTGACCCACCACGGCGACGCGCCCCGGGCGTTCACCCGCCTGTCCCGCAGCGGTGTTCCGCGTCGCGCGATCCTCGCCGGGACGGTCGTCGGCTACGCCTCGGTCATCGCCGCCTACACCTCGCCGGACCTGATCTTCCAGTTCCTGGTGAACTCCTACGGCGCCGTCGCGCTGTTCGTCTACCTGGCGATCGCGCTGGCCCAGGTCACGCTCCGCCGCCGGCTGCAGCGTGAGGATCCCGGCAAACTGGCGCTGAAGATGTGGCTGTTCCCGTGGCTGAGCTACGCGACGATCGCGCTGATGGTGCTGGTCATCGGGGCGATGGCGGTGCTGCCGACCACGCGCTCGCAGTTCTGGCTCAGCGCGGTGACCCTCGTCCTGATCCTGGTGGGCTACGAAGTCCGCCGCCGTCGCGGCACTCCCCCGGCGCCCGAGTCCCCGTCCGCCGAAGCACCCCCGGCCGCAGAGGCGTCCCCGGCGGCGCCGGACGCTCCCCTGCCACGCGTGCGGAACACCCCAGGCACCGACCTCGCCTGACCCGCTCCCCTGCCGTCAAGGCCACCTTACGGGCGTCTGACGCC
>NZ_JBHYIQ010000075.1:22295-52560 GCF_042739895.1 Amycolatopsis sp. NPDC059021 | reverse complement strand
TGCTTTTTTTTTTTTTTAATCTCAGTGTTTACTTTTGGGGGTGAAAACACCTGTAAAAACTCCTTTGGGGGGGGGGGGGGGGGGCGGGGGGGGGGGGGGCCCCCCCCAATCCCCGGGACTGTTCATCCGAGGGACGGATCAGCAGGCCGGAGCCTACTTCTTCTGAGCCCACTCACCGGCGTTCCACAGCACGCCGTCGTAGGACTGCATGTAGACCCGGTCGATGCCCTTGAAGGCCCACATCGACGGCGTCGCGAAGAGCGGGAGCGTCGCGTACTGGTCCGCGATCGCCTTGTCCGCCTCCTGGTAGTCCTTGACCTTCTGCTGCTCGTCGGTCGCCTTCACCGCGCGGTCGAAGGACTCGTCGATCTTCGGGTCGGACAGGCCCTGGTAGTTCTGGTCGCCGCCCTTGTCCTTGGAGATGTAGATCGTCCGCTGCTCGGCCTTGAACGGCTGAGCCGACCACCCGAACAGCGCCACGTCGTAGTCACCCGCGGCGAGACGGCCACCCTTGAGGAAGTTGGCGTCGGTGTTGTCCTTGACCTCGATGCCTGCCGCCTTGGCCTGCGAGATGATGATCTCGACGGTCTGGGTACGGCGGGCGTTCTGGTTGTGCGCGATCGTGAACGAGGCGCGGACACCGTTCTTGGCGAAGATGCCGTCCGGGCCCTTCGTCCAGCCGGCGTCGGTCAGGGTCTTGGCAGCCGCCTCCGGGCCGAGGCCCGCCTTGCTGCTGTACAGATCCGTGTACCCGGGCTCGCCCTGGAAGAAGTTGATGCTGTTCAGCGGCTCGGCGTCGGACTGGACCGGCTTGAGCAGCTTGTCCACGATCTCCTTGCGGTTGACCGACTCCATGAACGCCTTGCGCAGGTCCTTGTCCTTGAACATGCGCTTGTAGTTCATGTCCAGGTGCTCGTAGGTGAGCTGCGGAGCCGAACCGTAGGTCACGCCCTGCGGCGCGAGGCTCTTCATCGTGCCCGCCGCGGTGGCGTCCGGCTGGGTCGACGCCGCGACGTCGATCTCACCGTTCTGCAGCGCGGTGGCCATCGCCTTGGTGTCCTCCATCGTCCGGACGACGATCTTGGCGGGACCACCCTTGGCACCGATCCACTGCGGGTTCTTCTCGAGCACCACGGACTTCTGGTTGGCGTCGAACGAGGTGATCTTGTACGGGCCCGACGACGGCATGATGTCCGCCTTGAAGCCCTTCCACTCACCGGTCCAGAAGTCGCCGGCCTTCTTCAGCTGCGCCGGGTCGCCGGTCGGCTCGAGCTTGGTGATGTCCGCGATGCCGGTCTTGGCCTCGAGGATGTGCGCGGGCATGATCGCCGGGGCGTTGAAGATGCCCTTGTAGTCCAGGTACGGCGTGCTGTAGGTCGTCTCGAAGGTCAGGTTGTCCTTGCAGACGGCCTTGTCGATCAGCGAGTAGCCGTTGGTGGAGACGGCGTTGAAGGCGGCCTTGCCGTCCGGGCCCTTGGCCTTGCCGCTCTGCGAAAGCCAGGCGAGGTAGAGGTCCTTGCAGTCGTACGGCGCGCCGTCCGACCACTTGACGTTCGGCTTGATCTTGTAGGTGATGACCTGCGGGTCCTTCGACGTGACCGTCCAGGAGTCGAACACGTCGTTGTTGAGCAGCACCTTGTTGTTGCCGTCGAGCTTCAGCGTGCCGGAGAGAATCGCCGTCGAGATGTAGTTGTTGTACGACGTGTTGGTGTCCGGGGTCTGGTTGTTGTAGGCAGAGTACCCGTCATCGATACCGACAGTGATCGTACCGTCCCACGCGGGAGCTTCGGCGAGCTTGAACAGATCACCGCTTTCGGCCTTGCCGACCGCCATCTGTTTGACGTCGTTCGACGAACCGTTCTTGTCCGTGTTGCCGGAGTCGCCACCACCGCTGCATGCCGTCAACAGCAGCGCGGATCCGGCGACCAGCGACAAGGCGGAAACTGCCTTGGACTTCCTCATGAAGTGTGCCCTCCTAGCACTGAGCCCCTGAGATCGGAACAAGGGCCCACAGCTCCGGTTGGATGAGCCGGAGCTTATGACACGCCACGCAGCACTCAATTGGCGCACTGCCGGTGCACGCTAGAAAGGAAATGCACCCACAGTCACCACTTCCCGGTCGATCGTGACCAAAGGGTGACTTCCTGCTGACGGCGGGAAATACCTCGGTTACCAGCTGGAATCCCCTGGGCCACTCCGACGTGTTCCGGATCGTTCACCCGGAAGGGCGGAACGTTCTCGGAACGGCTACTTCGGCCCCCGCGTCCAGTTCACCGCCGACCCGAAAGGACCCACCATCGGCGGACCGGGCGTAACACCGGAAATACCGGAACCGATGGCGAGGGTATCGGCCAACTGGAACAAGGGGACTACGACGTTCCGCCGCCACAATTCGGGTTCGAGTTGAGAAAGCGCGTCCGCGATCGGCGTGGCTCCGGTCAAAGCCGAGTCAATGCCCGGTTGCAGTGCGGAATCGCAGAACCCCGCCGCGTTACCGGGAACCACCGGTTTGCTCTTGTCCGTTCCGGGCGCGATCTGTTCCGGACGACACCCGAACGTGGAGGCCAGCACTGACGCGGTGTCACCGCCGACGGCTTGCGGCACCACCGCGATATCGACGCCCACGTTGCCCGCCGCGTCCGGTGTGCTCTGCTGGATCCCGCCCACCACGGGCATGGCCAGCTGCCCGGAAAAGAGGTCCCTCGGCTGAGGAGTGACCGTCGAGACGTCGATACCGGCGGCGACGAGCTGGCTCGACAGCTTCTTCGCGATCGTCGCGTACGGCTCCTGTTTGCCGGGCGAGGCGAGCACCAGCGAGAGGTTCTTCCCGTTCTTCCGCCAGGTTCCGGCGTCCTTGCTGTATCCCGCCGACTTCAGCAGGTCTTCCGCCTTCTTCGTGTCCGGTGTGGACGGAGGCCCGCCGGGGATGGTCGCGGCGTACCCCGGCACGGACGGCGCCCGCACCTGGGCGTCGGCCCGCATGGTCGCGGACGGGCCGCCCGCGGCCCCCTCGGTGATCAACGCGGAACGGTCGATCAGCGCGGCGACGCCGGCGCGGACCTTTTCGTCCGACAGCACCGGGCTGACCGGGCGCAGCAGGACATCGGCGACCAGCGGCCGGGCGATAGTGTGCAACTGGACCGCGCTGCCGAGCGCGCCCAGTTGCTGCAGGGCCGAGCCGTCGGTCCGCGACAGGACGAATTGGTCGTTACCACTGCGCAGCGCGCCGACGAGTCCCTGGGGATCGGCCCGGCGCACCACGATCCGGTCGATCGCCGAGGGCTTTTCCCAGTAGCGCTCGTTGCGTTCCAGGATCACCTCGCCGCGCGCCTGGTCGAGGCTCTTGATGGAGAACGGTCCGGCGATCGCCGGGAAGTTCGACGCGAGCGCGCCCTTCCAGCCGTCCGGAGCATCCTTGAGCAGATGCGCGGGAAGCAGGTCGGAGAACAGCGTCTGCCATCCGGGATACGGCTTCGCGAAGGTGACTTCGACGCGCTTCCCGCCCTCGCGCGACTGGATGTCGGAGATCAGCCGATAGCCCGCCGGGGCGATCACGCCCGGCTGGTCGCGCATCTGCTCGCGCAGGTAGGCGAAGTCCTCGGCGGCGATCGGCGCGCCGTCCGACCAGGACGCGTCGGGGCGGATTTCGTAGGCCACCACGAACGGCGACTGTGAGACCACCTGCGCGGACTTCATCAGGTTCTTGTCGAGCTCGGTGGTGCCGTCGTCCTTCTGCCGGAACACCGAGGGCAGCAGGAGTTGCGACAGTGCCGACGTGACCTCGGAGGAATCCGCGAGGTTGTGCGGGTTGTAGCCGCCGGCGATGTCGTCGACGCCGACGACGATCTGCGACGGCGCCTTGGTGGCCGTCGACGAAGGCGGTGTCGGCGACGGGGTCGGCGGGGGCGGGGTACTCGAGCAGGCGGCGAGTACCACCGCCACGAGCGCCAGCAACGGCGCCGCCATGCGACTCACCCGCACGCTTCGTTCCTCCCCATTCACCGCCGGAGCACGTCATGGTGCCATGACGGCACCCGGCTCGGCACGAGATTCCCATATCCCGTCCGTGCCACCGTGACCGGATCGGGTACCGCCATCCGGTGGACGCGCCACCGCCCGTCCGGGTTCCCCCGGGCGGGGCATCGATCGGGGTACCGTGCGGGCATGGGGCCGGCCGCAATCGCCTACGGGCAGTACACCCGGCGGCTGCGTGCGACGGTTCGCCGGGGGCCGGTGCCGGAGCACGTCGCGATGGTGATGGACGGGAACCGCCGCTGGGCCCGCGACCAGGGGCTCGACGACGTCAGCCTCGGTCACCGGCGGGGCTTCGAGCACGTCGTGGAGGTCCTGCGCTGGTGTGACGCCGTCGGAGTCGGGCACGTCACGCTGTTCTGGGCGTCGATCGACAATCTCGCCAAGCGCGCCGCGCCCGAAGCCGCCGCGCTGATGCGGACCATCGAGCGGGTCGTGCCGGTGCTGGCCACGACGGGCAGGCGCGTCGACCTCGCCGGGCACATCGATCTTCTCCCGGACACCACGGTGCGCGTGCTGAAGGAAGCCGCCGAGGACACCCGCGGGATCAGCGCGCCCACGCTCACCCTCGCCGTCGGCTACGACGGCCGGGTCGAAATCGCCGACGCGGTGCGCTGCCTGCTCGAAGACGCGGCCCGCGACAACCGGTCTCTGCGGGAGCTGGCGGCGGAGCTGACCCCTGACGTCATCGCCACGCATCTCTACACCAGCGGGAAACCGGACCCGGACCTGGTGATCCGCACCAGCGGCGAGCAGCGGCTGTCCGGATTCCTGACCTGGCAGGCGGCGTTCTCCCAGTTGCAGTGCATCGACGTGTACTGGCCGGGGTTCCGTGAGATCGACTTCCTGCGCGCGCTGCGAACGTATGCGGCTCGGCGGACATCGTCCACGCACTGAAAAATCGCTGGGGCGCCGGGCAGCCTGATCGTTAGCTTGGGCAAGTGTCCCGACGCCCGCTGATCCTGGCCATCGTCCTGCTCGCGAGGTTCACCTTCCCGCTCACGATCACCGGTTCCTCGCTGGCACTGCCGGACGTCCGGGCACAGCTCGGCGCCGGGCTGTCCGCGACACAGTGGGTCGTCAACGGCTACAACGCCTGTTTCGCCGGATTCCTGGTGTTCACCGGATCGCTCGCCGACATCCTCGGCAAGCGGCGGGTGTACGCCGCCGGGCTGGCCCTGTACTGCCTCGCCAACGTGGTCAGCGCGCTCGCGCAGGACATCGTGCTGCTCGACGTCGTGCGCGCGATCGGCGGCGTCGGCGCGGCCGCCGCGGTGACCGGCGGCTCGGCGATCATCGCGGAGACCTTCCAAGGCGCGGCCAGGGGGCGGGCGTTCGCGATGCTCGGCACGGTGCTCGGCGCCGGACTCGCGTTCGGGCCGACGATCGGCGGACTGCTCGTCCAGGCACTCGGCTGGCGGGCGGTGTTCGGTGTGCCCGCGCTCGTCGCCGGTGTCGTGCTGGCGCTGGTGCCGCTGCTGCCTCGCGGGCCCGGTGAGCCCGGCCGCCGGATCGACGTTCCGGGGGCGGCGATGTTCACCTCCGCGCTGCTCCTGCTGATCTTCGCCCTGGTCGAAGTCCCGGACCTGGGCTTCGGGCATCCGGTGATCGTCGGCGCGTTCGGCGCGGCGGCCGTCCTCGCCGTGGCGTTCCCGTTCGTGGAACGGCGGCGCGCGGACCCGATGTTCGAACTCGGGCTCCTGGCGAACCCGCGATTCCTCGGGTACGCCGTCGCGGCGGGGTCGATCGTGTTCATCCTGGTGCCGCTGCTGGTGTACCTGCCCTCGTACCTGATCTCGGTGGCGGGCCTCGGCGCGGGCGAGGCTGGGGTGTGGCTGCTCATGCTGACCGGCCCGGCTGTCGTATTGCCGTCGGTCGGCGCGGCACTGGCGCGACGGCTGCCGTCGGGGGTGGTCGTGGTGGGTTCGGTCGCGGTCACCGGCGTCGGCGCCTTCCTGCTCCTGGCCGTCGACGCGTCGAGCGGTCCGCTCGCCTGGCTCGGCCCGCTCCTGCTCACCGGCGCCGGGATGGGCCTGTCCACCGGACTGCTCGACGGGCTCGCGATCAGCAGCGTCCGGCCGGAGCAGTCCGGGATGGCGGCGGGGATGTTCAACACCTCGCGCCTGGCGACCGAGACGATCGCGATCGCCGTCGTCGGCGCGGTGCTCGCCGGGCTGAGCGACGGGCGGCTGGCCGGGCCCGGCTACACCAGCGCGTTGCACGTCGTGTGCCTGGGGCTGGGGATCTTCGGGCTGCTGGCGACCGGATGCGTGCTCGCGCTGTCCCGGGCTGGACGTCGCGAGGTGCTGCCCGCCTGACCATCGGCTGGGTTCCGGCGGGAGCGAGGGACCTTTGCTATCGTCCTTGAGCTTGCCAATCATTAGCTTGCTCACGAACGATAGCAAAGGTCCCTTGCTCCGCTTCGTGCGAAACCGGGGGCGAAGCGGTCGCGGTTTTTGCCAGAGTGGTCGGGTGACCACCACGCGCAGGCGGGGAGGCCTGCTCCGGCATCACGACTTCCGGCGGCTTTGGCTCGCCGACGGGTTCAGCCAGTTCGGCGATCGCGTCTCGTTCGTGGCGGTGCCGCTGCTCGCGGCGACCACGCTGCACGCGTCGGCGTTCGAGGTGTCGCTCCTGCGGACCGTGCAGACCGCCGCCTATCTGATGCTCGGCCTCCAGGTCGGCGCCTGGTGCGACCGGCTGCGCTGCCGCCCGGTGCTGCTCACCGCGGACCTCGGGCAGGCGGCGGTGTTCGCGTCGGTGCCCATCGCGGCGATGTTCGGGGTGCTCAGCCTCGCCCAGCTGTACGTCGTCGTCGCGATCGCCGGGGTGCTGTCGGTGTTCTTCACCGTCGCGCACCAGACCTATCTGCCGCGGCTCGTCCCTCCTGACGACCTGACCGAGGGCAATGCCCGGCTCCAGGCGAACCTGTCGGTCGCGGCGGTTTCCG
Organism: Amycolatopsis sp. NPDC059021; assembly: GCF_042739895.1. Taxonomy (NCBI): domain Bacteria; kingdom Bacillati; phylum Actinomycetota; class Actinomycetes; order Pseudonocardiales; family Pseudonocardiaceae; genus Amycolatopsis; species Amycolatopsis sp. NPDC059021. The sequence continues at coordinate 45,578 of NZ_JBHYIQ010000075.1, read as the reverse complement.
CGCCGACCGCGTCGGGTTTCCTCCTGCAGTACCTCGGCGGCCCGGCCGCGCTGGGGGTCGACGCGCTGAGCTTCCTGTGGTCCGCGGGGTGGCTGAGCCGGATCCGGACACGGGAGCCGAAACCCGAACGGCCCGAGCGCGTGCCGATGCGCCGCGAGATCGCCGAGGGCATCGCCTACATCGCCCGGCGACCGGACCTGCGCGCGTTCGCCGGGTCGTACGCGCAGACGAGCCTGTTCCAGGCACCGCAGCTCGCGCTCGGCACTTTGTTCCTGCTGCGGGAAATCCACCTGTCCCCCGGCGCGATCGGGCTGGTCGGCACGATCGGCCTGACCGGCGCGCTCACCGGCGCCGCGACCGCGCGCAGGCTCGGCGACAGGTTCGGGAACGGCCGCATGCTCTGGGTGTCCGGCCTGTTGTTCGGGCTGGGTACCGCGCTCGCACCGCTCACCCAGCCCGGTTGGCTCATCGCGCTGTACCCGCTCGGCGGATTCCTCAACGCGTACAGCATCACGGTCATGAGCGTCCTGATGGTCAGCCACACCCAGGCGTCGACGCCGCCGGAACTCCGCGGGCGCGTCACGGCGACGATGCGGTTCCTGGTGTTCGGCATCGCGCCGATCGGCGCCGCGATCACCGGCGTGCTCGGCGAAACGCTCGGGCTGCGCACGACGCTGTGGATCGGCGCGGCCGGAATCCTCCTCGCGGCGCTGTGGCTCTGGCCGGTACGCCGCGACGATCTCCGAATGCCGTGAAGGCCTCCTTCACAGCATTGGATCCAGTCCTGCCGCGCGTAGCGCGTCCGTTGAGGGCGGCGGCGGGGGCATGGATGGAGCTGTGAAGGAGGCCTTCACGGACCGTGTGTCCTTTGTGGAATCAGCCGTTGTCGCGGCTCTTCGCGCGCGAACGCTCCTTCGCGCGCGTCGCGATGTCGAGCGTGACCTTGCGGACGCGGACGACCTCCGGCGCGACCTCGACGCACTCGTCGGCCGCGCAGAACTCCAGCGCCTCCTCCAGGCCCAGCTTCCGCGGCCGGGCGAGACGCTCGAGCTCGTCACCGGTGGACGAGCGCATGTTGGTGAGCTTCTTTTCCTTGGTGATGTTGATGTCAAGATCCTCGAAGCGCGGGTTCTCGCCCACGACCATGCCCTCGTACACCTCGGCACCCGGCTCGACGAAGAACGTGCCGCGGTCGGCCAGCTGGATCATCGCGTACGCGGTGATCGGGCCGGACCGGTCGGCGACCAAGGAGCCACTGTGCCGGGTGCGGATCTCGCCCGCCCACGGGAAGTAGCCCTCGAACACGTGGTTCGCGATGCCGGTACCGCGAGTCTCGGTGAGGAAGTCGGTGCGGAAGCCGATCAGGCCACGCGAGGGCAGCACGTACACCAGCTTGATCCGGCCGGTGCCGTTGCCGCTCATGTCCTCCATGCGGCCCTTGCGGGACGCGAGCAGCTGCGTGATGGAGCCGAGGTGCTCCTCGGGCGAGTCGATGTAGAGGCGCTCGAACGGCTCGTGCAGCTTGCCGTCGATCGTGCGCAGCACCACCTGCGGCTTGCCGACGGTCAGCTCGAAGCCCTCGCGGCGCATCTGCTCGACCAGGATGGCCAGCGCCAGCTCGCCGCGGCCCTGCACCTCCCAGGTGTCGGGGCGCTCGGTGGGCAGCACGCGGATCGAGACGTTACCGATCAGCTCGGCGTCCAGCCTGGCCTTGACCAGCCGCGCGGTGACCTTGTCGCCGCCGTTGCGCCCGGCCAGCGGCGAGGTGTTGACGCCGATGGTCATCGAGATCGCGGGCTCGTCGACGGTGATCCGGGGCAGCGCCACCGGCTCCTCGACGTCGGCGAGGGTGTCGCCGATGGTGATGTCCGGGATACCGGCGATCGCGACCAGGTCGCCCGCGGTGGCCTCGGTCGCCGGGACGCGGGTGAGCGCCTCGGTGACCAGCAGCTCGGAGATGCGGACGTTCTGCACCGAACCGTCCTCGCGCATCCACGCCACGGTCTGGCCCTTGCGCAGCTTGCCCGCGTGGATGCGGATGAGCGCGATCCGGCCGAGGAAGTTCGACGCGTCGAGGTTGGTGACCAGCGCCTGCAGCGGGGCATCGGGGTCCGCGACGGGCGGCGGGACGTGCCGGAGCAGGGTGTCGAACAGCGGGTCGAGGTTCTCGCTTTCCGGCAGCGCGCCGTCGGCGGGCTGCTCGATGCTCGCCTTGCCGGCACGAGCGGAGGCGTAGACGACCGGGAGGTCGAGGACCGCGTCGAGGTCGGCGTCCTCGATGTCGCCCGCGAGATCGAGGAGCAGGTCGTGGGTCTCCTCGACGACCTCGGAGATCCGCGCGTCCGGCCGGTCGACCTTGTTGACCACCAGGATGACCGGCAGCCCGGCCTCCAGGGTCTTGCGCAGCACGAACCGGGTCTGCGGGAGCGGGCCCTCGCTCGCGTCCACGAGCAGCACCACGCCGTCGACCATGGACAGCCCGCGCTCGACCTCGCCACCGAAGTCGGCGTGGCCCGGGGTGTCGATCACGTTGATGGTGACCTGGCCGTCGGGGGTCTGCCGGTGGATGGAGGTGTTCTTCGCGAGGATGGTGATGCCCTTTTCCCGCTCCAGCTCACCGGAGTCCATCACGCGGTCGACCACCTCGGCCCGTTCGGCGAACGCGCCGGACTGGCGGAGCATGGCGTCGACCAGCGTGGTCTTGCCGTGGTCGACGTGTGCGACGATGGCGACGTTGCGCAGATCGGGCCGGGTCTTACCGGTCGCCTTGCCGGCTTCGACCGCGGTGGCGCTGGCTGCGGGCACGCGAGGACTCCTGAACTATGAAGATCGGTGGGTGTCCGCGACGCTGGGATGCCGTGCTTCTAGCCACTGTGGCCGACTCTGGCCACACGCGGACCGTACAAGGATACCTGTACCTCGATTGTGAGGAGCCCCACGCCCCATAATCGGTAAGCCTCACCTAACCTGAAAGGCCGACGGCGGACGTCGCCGATGAGGAGCAACCGTGGGCAAGAAGCAGCCGGACGACCCGAAGGCGGTCGTGCGCAAGCTGATGAAGGCCGGCAAGGTCAAGAAGAAGTGCTGCCGGTCGAAGTCACGCTGCAAGAAGTGCCCGGTGATGGCGCTGAAGAAGGCCAAGACGCAGCTGGCGAAGGCCGCCTGACCTCGCCAGGAGGGCAACCCCGGCACGAGCTGCCCGTTCCTGCCTCGTCAGTGCGCGGCGTCAGTGCACTACGGCCTCGTTGAGCAGCCGGAGTTCGGGAGCCGTCTTCGTCGGCGAGAACTCGATCACTTCGTACTTGGCGAGATGCTTCACGGAGAACGGGTCGGTGGCCAGGATGGCGTCCAGCTTCCCGCGCTCCATCGGACGCGTGATGATCACGCCGCCGCTGCGGGGATTTCGCCTGCCGGACGCCAGGAAATGGCCGTGCTCGTACTGTTTGTTCAACCATTCGACATGGTCGGGGAGCACGTAGTCGATTTCTTCGATGGGCGCGGTGTAGTTCAGCAGCACGACATACATGGCTATGAAGGTAACTCCGCCCGGCGTCCTGGGCACCGGCGCGCGCCGGGTCGATGCGAAGTGTTGACGGCGCGTGACCGTATCGAGTGATCCGTCCGTTTCGCGCGGTTTCCCTGCGTGAGGCGCGACCGCTAGAGTGGGTGTATGCGCACGTCGAACGTTCAGTGGTGGCCGCCCTCCGGCGGCTCCGACGTTCTGCGATAACACGCGACGGCCGCCCCGACGGGCGGCCTTCTCGCTGTGCGGGGGACTTCCCTCGGGGCCCAACCCTGGGAAGGAAGACACATGATCAAGCTGTCCGGCATCACGCCGTCGGGACACGTCCAGCTCGGCAACCACCTCGGAGCCCTTCGGCGGTGGGCGGCCGACGGCGGGCCGGACGACCTGTACTTCGTGTCCGATCTGCACGGTATGACTACAGCGCACAACCCGGCGAAGCTCCGCTCGCTGGCGACCGAGCAGCTGGCCGTGCTGATCGCCACCGGAATCGAGCCGGAGCGCATATTCGTCCAGTCCGATCTCGCCCGCGAACTGGGCGCGCTGACCTGGATCCTGGAGTGCACCTGCTCCTACGGCGAGGCCGCGCGGATGATCCAGTTCAAGGAGAAGTCCAAGGGCCAGGCCGGGGTGCGGCTCTCGCTGCTGACGTACCCGGTGCTGATGGCCGCGGACATCCTGCTGCAGGGCGCCGACCAGGTGCCCGTCGGCGAGGACCAGCGTCAGCACGTCGAACTGGCGCGGGCGCTGGCGAAGCGGTTCAACGGCACCTACGGCGAGGTGTTCACCATGCCGGAGGCGGTACTGCCGCCCGCGGCCGCGCGGGTGAAGGACCTGGCCGAGCCGACGCGGAAGATGTCGAAGTCGACCCGGGACTCGGCGGGCGTGGTGTTCGTGCTGGACGATCCGGACCAGATCCGCCGCAAGTTCCGGCGCGCCGTCACCGATGGCGGCTCGGTACCGGCGTACGAGCCGGACACCCGGCCGGGCATCGCGAACCTGCTGGACATCCTGGCCGCGTGTACGGGAGGCGACGCCGCTTCGCTGGCGGCGGACTACCCGTCGTACGGGGCGTTGAAGGATGCCGTCGCGGACGCGGTGATCGAGGAGCTGCGACCGGTCCGGGAACGTACCCAGGCCCTGCTCGACGACGTCGCCGAACTGGACCGCATCCGCAAGGCCGGGGCGGACCGGGCCGCCGAACGGGGCGCGCACCGGCTGTCCTCGGCGCTGCGGCTGTTCGGCGCGGGCTGAAGAGGGGGTGGGTGGCGGTGGTCCGTGGGGGCCTCCCTGAGGGACTCTGGGTCCCTCGATGCGTCCCCCACGGACCTGCGCGGCCTTCCTGAGCTGCGGAAAGAGAGCAAGGGACCTTTACTGACGTCCTTAAGCTCGCCAATGATTAGCGTGCTAACCAACGTTAGTAAAGGTCCCTTGCTCCCCTCCGGCGATAGCAAAGGTCCCCCGCTCCCCTCCGCGCGACGACCGGAGCCGCCGCGCCGGTGCCGAGGGACGCCTTCGGTGCGTTCGATGCACCCAGGGCGTCCCTCGGTGCGGCCAGCGCACCCAGGGCGTCCCTCGGCACACCCCGCAGCACCCCCGCACCGCCCTTCGGCACACCCCCTCAGGAACCGGCGAGCAGTGCACGCAAGGCGGGCAGCAGCACGCGGTCCGCGGGCAGCCACTCCAGGTCGTCGAGATCCTCGAGCCCGAGCCAGCGCACCGCCGAGTGCTCCACCGCGCGCGGCTCGTCCCCCGGCGACGTCAGCTCGGCCGCGTAGATCCGCAACACCTTCGCGGAGCCCAGCGGGACATCCTCGCCGACTCGCCCACCGACGGACACCGCGACGTCCAGCTCTTCGAGGCATTCACGCGCCAGAGCGTCCACATCGGACTCGCCGGGTTCGACGCGCCCGCCCGGCAACTCCCACTGGCCCGCGTGCCGCTCGGGCCACGCCCGCTGCTGGGCGAGCAGCTTCCCGGCACGCACCAGTGCCGCCCCGACAATCACATCGCTCATGAGCGCAGAACCTACTGGGCCATCCGCCAGGTCACCTGGAACCGGGCACCGCCGTCGGGCGACTCCCCCACCCGGACCGTGCCGCCCCGCCGCCGCACCGTTTCGGCGACCATCGCCAGCCCCAGGCCGGTGCCGCCGGAGGAACGCGCGCGGTCGTCGGAGACCCGGTAGAACCGGTCGAACACCTTCGCGCGGTGCTCCGGCGCGATTCCCGGCCCGTCGTCGTCGACCACGACCCGCACGCTCGAGCGCGTCACCAGCACCGAGACCACGATCATGCCCCGCGCGTACCGGCAGGCGTTGCGCAACAGGTTGTCCAGCACGACCTCGACCTCGGCATGCGCCGCCCACGCCCAGGCCTGCGCGACGGCGCTGCTCACCCGCGTTTCCGGGGCGCCGGCGGGCAATCGGCCCACCGCGGCGCGGACCTCGCTCACCAACTCCACCGGCTCGCCGGGCGGGATTTCTCCGGCGTCCGAACGCGCGAGCGTGAGCAAGCCGTCGAGCAGGGCGGACAGCCGTTCGGCCTCGGTGAGGATGTCCGAAAGCGTCTCCTGCGCCAGCTCGGGATCCGGATTGGTCACGGCGACCTCCGCCTGCACCCGGATCGACGCGACGGGTGAGCGCAGTTCGTGCGCGGCGTCGCCGGTGAACCGCCGCAGCCGCTCCTTCGCCTGTTCCTGCCGGACGAGCAGCGCGTTGAACTCCTCGGCGAGCGCCCGCAGCTCGTCGTGCGAGTCGGGCAGCGGCAGCCGCTCGCCCGGCGGCAGCGAACGCACCGAACCCCGCATCCGTGCCACCGGCCGCAGCGCCATCCGCACCACCAGCCAGGTCGCGAGCCCGGCGACCAGCGCCCCCACCGACGCGACGACGACCAGCCAGACCCCGCCGTAGTGCACGGCCGCGGTGAACCCGACCAGCCCTGCCCCGGCGGCGACCAATCGCTGGCTCCCGTCCGGCGCGCTGACCACGGTCCCCAGCCAGCGGACGCCATCGGTCTGCACCGGCTGCCCCGCCTTGAGCAGGCCGACCTGGTCCGCGCCGAGACCGGACGGCGGCTGGCCGTCCACCGGGCCGCCCGCGATGTCGAGCACCCGCACGGTGACCGGGGACGCGCCGGTGAGCGGCTGTCCGGCCGCGACTTCGGCGGTCGCCGGGCCGAGCGCGCTCTTGAGCGCCCCGTCGACGGAATCGACGAGCAGCGGTTCGAGCTTGTTCGCCGCGAGCGCGGCGAGACCGAGCAGGCAGCCGAGCGTGATCGCGGTGGCCAGCAGGGTGATGCGGACCTGCAGCGACCGGCCGCGCCACCAGGACGGCGACCCGATCACCCCTGGCCCGCCGGCGTGATGACCTCGTCGAGTTTCTCGTCGGAGGCCAGGTAGCCGTGCCCGCGCACGGTGCGCAGCAGGGCACCGGCACCCGCCGATTCGAGCTTGCGCCGCACGTAGCCGACGTACACCTCGACGAGGTTGCGCGTCACGGCCTGCTCCTCACCCCAGACCGCGCGCAGCAGCTCGTCCTTGGTCACCACCGTGCCGGCACGTCCGACCAGCACCTCCAGCAGCGCGAACTCGCGCGGGCTGAGCGGGATCTCCGTACCGTTCCAGCGGACCTGGCGCAGCCCGCGGTCGATTTCGAGCGCGCCCAGCCGCAGCGCTCCCCTGGTGGCCTCCGGCCCCGCCCGGCGCAGCACCGCGCGGACCTGCGCGACCAGCACGACGAACGAGAACGGCTTGACCAGGTAGCCATCGGCGCCGAGGTCGAGCCCGTCGGCCTGGTCGACCTCGCCGTCCTTGGCCGAGATCATCAGCACCGGCGTCGCGATCCCTTCGCCGCGCAGCCGCTCGAGGACCCGGTAGCCGGACAGTCCGGGCAGCATGATGTCGAGCAGCACGACGTCGAACGAGCCCGTCCGCGCCAGCTGCAATCCGCTCGGGCCGTCCGCCGCCGTGACGACGTCCATCCCCTCCGCGCGCAGCCCGCGCTGCAGCGCCTTGCGCACGCCCAGCTCGTCGTCGACCACCAGTACCCGAGGTTTCACAGCACTCATCATTCCCGGTTCGTCCGGATCACGGGTGACCTCTCAGCGCCATCTCAGCCTGGAGAGGGGACCTTCAGGGATATCTCAGTCTCGGGCGGGAAGTGTCGTCGCTGGGAGCCGGGCAACACTGGAGCCCGGGATAACAGGGAGAGACGCATGGATCCGAAGAAGAAGGCCATCACCGCGGCCGTCGTCGGCACCGCGCTCGGTGTCGGCGGGCTCGTGTTCGCCGCGATGCCCGCGAGCGCCGGGGACGCTCCCGCGCTGCCGCCGGTCAACGCGGACGACCTCGTGCAGTCCGTGGTGACCGCCAAGCACGAGGCGTTCGACGGCACGCTCAAGATGACCAACAACCTGGGGCTGCCCGCGGTCGGGAACGCGCTGCCGGGGGTCGGCACGCTCAACGCCGACTCCGCGCACGTGTTCACCGACGGCAACGGCAAGAGCAAGGTGTCGATCACCCGCGGTGCCACGCAGGAGACGATCGTCCACGACGGCGCGACGGTCTGGGACTACAGCTCCAAGAACAACAGCGTCACCAAGACGACGATCCCGGCCGACGCGCTCGGCAAGGCCAAGGCCCACGAGAACGGCCAGGTGACCGACCCGAGCACCGCCGCCTCGCAGATCCTGGGGAAGGTGCGCGAGTCCAGCAACGTCGCGGTCAACGGCACCGCCACGGTGGCGAACCGTCCGGCGTACGAACTGGTCCTGACGCCGAAGCCGACCGAACGCACGCTGCTGCGCGAAATCCGCGTCGCGGTGGACTCGCAGACCCGGATGCCGCTGCGGCTTTCGGTGCTCAGCAACGGCACCGCCACGCCGGCGCTGGAGATCGCGTTCAACGACATCAAGTTCGCCCCTCAGGCGGCGGACCTGTTCACCTTCACCCCGCCGCCGGGCGCGAAGGTGACCGAGAAGCAGCCGAAGATCGACGACAAGACCCGTGCCGAGGCCGAGAAGTTCGCTGACGGCTTCAAGTTCGTCGGCGACGGCTGGGACACCGTCATCACCGGCAAGCTGCCCGCGGACGCGCTGAACTTCAAGCAGCAGCAGGGCCAGAGCCAGGAGAAGCAGGGGCACGAGGGCCGCAACGGGGACCCGAGGGCGCTGCTCGACCGGTTCGCCAAGAAGGTCAGCGGCCCGTGGGGCAGCGGCTACCTGGTCACCACGAAGGTGGGCACCGGCGTGCTGACCGACGACGGCCGCTTCGCCGCCGGAGCGGTGCCGGAGCAGGTCCTGTACGAAGCGCTGGGCGCGAAGTGACCAGCACGGTCGAAGCCGGGGCGGCTGTCTCGAACGAGGCAGCCGCCCCCGCGGTTCCGCTGGCGGCACGCACGCGGGGGCTGCGGAAGGTGTACCGGGGCACGGTCGCGGTCGACCACGTCGACCTCGACGTCCCGGAGGGGGCCGTGCTGGGCATGCTCGGGCCGAACGGCTCGGGCAAGACCACCACGATCCGGATGCTGCTGGGCCTGGTCCGCCCCACCGAGGGCGAAGTCGAGTTGCTCGGCAGGCCGATGCCCGACGACGCCGCGCACGCGCTGCCCGACGTCGGCGCGCTGGTCGAGGGGCCGGGATTCCACCCCTTCCTGTCCGGACGGGACAACCTGCTGCGCTTCGCCGCCGCGGAACCGCGGCTCGCGTCTGCGGGCATCCCGGCGGCCGTGGACGCGGCGCTCGAGCGCGTCGGGCTCACCGACGCGGCACGGCGGCGGTACAAGGGCTACTCGCTCGGCATGAAGCAGCGGCTGGGGCTCGCGAGCGTGCTGCTCGTGCCGCGCCGGATGGTGGTGCTGGACGAACCGACCAACGGCCTCGACCCGGCGGGTACCAGGGAGATCCGCCGGATCATCGCCGAACTGCACGCGGACGGCGTCACCGTGCTGGTGTCGTCGCATCTGCTGGCCGAGGTCGAGGCGACCTGCACCCATGTCGCGGTGCTCCAGTCCGGGAACGTGGTCGCCCAGGGCGAGCTGGCGGACCTGCTGGAATCGGGCAACGCGGCGCTGCTGGTGCGGACACCGGACGCCGAGCTGGCGATGGAAACGTTGCGGGAGAACAGGATCGGCGCCCGGCTCACCCCGGACGGGGTCCGTGCGGACCTCACCGCGACCCCGGCCCCGAAGGTGCTCGAAGTGCTCGTCGGCGCCGGAGTCGCCGTGCACGAGGCGACCCGGGCGCGGACCGGGCTGGAAGACCTGTTCGCGCGCCTGACCCAGGCCGATTCGTCCACAATGGACGAAGCGGCTGTCGAGGGGGAATCATGACGCAGGCTCTCGCGACGCCGGCGGTGGCGTCCCGCACCGGGCACGACACCGTGCCGCTGTTCAGGCTCGTCCGCGCCGAACTGCGCTGGATCTTCCGCCGTCCGCGCACGCTCGCCGTGCTCGGGCTGCTCGCGCTGGTCCCCGTCGTGATCGGCATCGGGCTGACGTTCGTGTCGGAGAACGACACCTCGGGCGGGCCGCCGGACGACAGCGGCGGCGCGCTGCTCGCCTCCGCCGTCAACAACGCCTTCATCCTGCCGATCGCCGCGCTGACCATGACGCTGACCCTGCTGCTCCCGCTGGCGACCGCGATGGCGGGCGCCGACGCGGTGGCGGGCGAGGCCGCGCACGGCACCCTGCGCGGCTGGCTGATCGCGCCGGTGAGCCGGGGCAGGCTGCTGGCGGTCAAGGCGTTCGGCGTCGCCACCGTTTCGGTGGTTTCGGTGCTGGCGATGGTGATCACCGGCATGGCCACCGGCCTCGTCATCAACGGCGGCGGCGCGCTGTTCACGCTGTCCGGGAGCACGCTTTCGCTGGGCGGCGCGCTCCTGCGGATCCTGCTCGTGGCGGGCTGGATCGTGCTGCAGCTGTGGGCCGTCGGCGCCGTGGCGCTGGCGATCTCGACCTGGACCGAGCATCCGATGCTCGTGGTCGCGACGGTGCTCGCCACCGACATCGTGTTCACGATCCTCGGGTTCCTGTCCTCGCTGAAATGGCTGCACCCGTTCCTGCTGACGCGGAACTGGTCGGTCGCGCCCGCCGAGGTGCTCACCGACCCGATCGGCACCTCGATGCTCGGCGAGGGCGCGCTGCGCGCCGCGTGCTACATCGTGATCGGCCTGTCGCTCGCGTACGCCCGGCTGTCCACACGGGACGGCTGATCGGCTTTCTGGCGTGACCGGGGGTTGGTCCGTGAATGCCACATTGGGGGACGCTGATTCCCTCGATGTGGCATTCACGCCCTCGCCCCTCGCCCGGACCGCGCCGCGGCTGCTCAGCCGCGTCCTGCCCCCGTCACGCCGAACCCGGGTTGTCCACAACCACCCCGGTTGTCCACAGATTCGCCGAGGCCCCGTTTTCGTCGCCCCTCCCCGATAGACTGTTATCGGGGTCGCCCCCCAGGGCGGGAGGGGGCTGCCCACACGGGGGTGAGGCGCGGCGGAGCCGCTGAACTGGGGTTTTGGGAAGCCACCAATCGGGGGAGTGAAACTGTCGGTGGTTCGAACTAGTGTTCGTATCGGCAGCGCAAGCCGAACACCAGTTCGAGGGGAAATCATGACCATCGCACCGATCCGCCCCGGCAGCGGGGCACCACCGGTCCAGACCCTGCCGCCCGGCCACTGGCACGGCCGTATCTGGGTGTCGGACACACCGCTGACGCGACCGGAGCGGTATCTCGGCTGCGTCGCCGAGTTCGAGCGGTCGGGGCTGTGGCCGGTGCTGATCCCGCACGATCAGCGGTTCGCCGCCAATGGCGAGGACTGGATCGACGATCGCGGCAGGCTCGCGCCCGCGCAGCACCGCGTCGCCTCGGCGGATCCGGAGGCGGTGCTGGCCCGCTGGTGGGACGGCTCCTGCTGTGACGGCGCCTGCCTGCGCCCGTTCGGCGCCCGGTTCCCCGGCCTGGCCCGGCGGACCGCCCGCAAGTCCGATCCGCTGGCCGAGGCGGGCAACACCGGATCGGTGCTCGCCGCGCGCGGGCAGCACCGGCTCGGCCTGGTCCAGACCGAGCGGCCCGCCGACATCCCGGCACTGCTCGGCTGGACCGGAATGATCAAGTCGACCGATCAGGTCGCCGAACTCTCCGCGGTGCTGCGCAGCTGGGAAGATCGGTTCGGCGCGACGCTGATCGTCCTCGGCTTCGACTCGCTGGAGCTGTCGGTCGCGGCACCGCCTCGCACGCAGGCGCGGGCGCTGACCGTCGCCGCCGAGCATCGCGCGTTCAGCCTGCCCACGTTCACCGGCCAGCCGGGCACCCTCCGCGAGTACGCGGCAAGCCTGGTCCGCGCGCGACACTGGAGGTTCTCCTGGGCCTGACCACCCGCTCCACCCGCGTGTCCGTGACGCCAGGGCTGATTTCGGGACGCGTGTCCGGTTTTCCGGTACACCCGTCCTTGATCCACTCGCGCCGCCGGGCACCGCACGCCTTCCGGAGCAAACCCGTCGCCTGGGCAGCCCGCCACAGGTGCCATCACCAGCGCCTGCGCCTGCGCGCCCGGCGCCGCGGGTGAGCACCCGAGAAACCCCCACCGGAGACAGGAACAGAGCGATGATCGACACCGCACCCCGAACGGTCCAGACCAGTACCGCGGACTCACCCGATCGCTGGGACGTCCATGCCTCGCCGTGATCAACTTCGCGCCACGCCCACCGTCGAAAGGCGGAGGCTGACGTTCGACAGTCAGCGGACAGTGAGCGGCTTCGTGTTGAGTAAGGACGCGGGGGCGGGTGGCCTGCGTGTTGTGACTGGGGGTCGACACGCGGGTCGCCCGCGGCAGGCTTCCCCGCCCGGTCAGGCTCCACCCGATCAGACTGCGCCCCGGTCAGGCAGTCGCGCCGACGAGCGCCGCGAGCTTGGCGCGTACGTCGTCGGCGTCCGGATGGCCGAGTTCGGTGAGCAACCGGACCGAACGCAGCCAGCAGTCCCTGGCCTCCGCTCTCGCCCCGTGCCGCAGGTGGTGGGAGCCGAGCTGCGCCAGTACGTCCGCCGCCTCGTACTGCTCGCCCATCGTGAAGAACATGTCGACGGCCCGCCGCATGCACGCGATGCCCTCGTCGTACTTGCCGAGGCCGATCAACGCGGTTCCACGGGTGTGCAACGAAAAGCGGCCGTCCTCGGGCCTGCCGTTCGGCCGCTCGATCGCCAGCGCGGTGTCCGCAAGCTCCAGCGCCTGCCCGTGGTCGCCCATCGACGTGCAGATGTCGCCGAGCGCCCGCAGCACACTCGCCTCGAACCCGCGGAGGCCGAGGCTCCGCACGATCCGCAGCGCCTCGACGCCGTGCTCGTACGCCCACGGGAGATCGTCGAGGTTGTGCGCGGCCATCGCCAGGTTGTACTGCGCCCGCGCCTGCCCTTCGGCCGAGCCGAGCTCACGCTGGATCGCCAGCACCTGTTCCAGATAGCGCCGCGATTCCGCGTAGTCCCTGGCGACACCGTTGACGACGCCGAGCCCGCTGAGGATGCCCGCCTCGCCCGGCCGGTTCCGTTCGGCCCGCGCCGCCTCGAGCGCGACCTCGAACACCGCGCGCCAGTCGTCGAGCCGGGCCTTCGCGGCGAAGTAGGACTGCGCGAGCCAGGCGAGCTGCCAGCACGAGCCGTACAACCGGAGGTCACAGGCCAGGTGCACGGCCGCGATGAGGTTCCCGCACTCGTCCCCGAACCAGTCCAGCGCTTCGTGGTAGTCACCGAACTCGAGCCCACCGGTCCCGTCCGCGTCCAGCAGCCGGTAGTACCGCTCCGGGCGCATCGCGTACGACGCGTTGAAGGCCGAGGCCAGATACCAGTCGACGAGCCGGGTGAGCGCGGCCGTCCGCGTCTCGCCCGTGTCGACACTCCGCGAGACCTCGTCGGCGTAGGCCCGGATCAGGTCGTGGAACTGGTACCGGCCGGGGCGCGGTTCGGAGAGCAGATGAGCCGAGGTCAGCATGCCCAGCAGCAGCCGGGTCCGCGCCGGGTCGAGCCCCGCGATGGCGGCCGCCGCCGGCGCGGTGAAATCGACCCCCGTGGACGTCCCGAGCAGCCGCAGCAGACGCGCCGCCTCGGGGTCCAGCGCCTGGTAGGAGTACGAAAACACCGAGCGGACGTTCGTCTCGTCGCCGTCCGAGAGATCGAATGACCCCAGCCGGTCCGGCTCGCGTTCGACCGCGGCGACGAACTCGCCCAGCGGCAGATCCGGGAACTGCCCCGCCCGCACGGCGAGGATGCGGATCGCCAGCGGCAGGCCACCGCAGTGCCGCACGAACCGTTCGGTCGCGGCCGGATCCGCGCTCGTCCGCTCCAGGCCGATCGTGGAGGCCAGCAACGCGACGGCGTCCTGTTCGTCCAGTTCCTCCAGCGCGATCCGCCGCGCGCCGTAGGTCGCGACGAGCGCCCGCAGCTGCCAGCGGCTGGTCACCAGCACCAGACAGCCCGGCCCCGGCAGCAGCGGCCGTACCTGCTCGGTGCTGTTCGCGTTGTCGAGCAGGATCATCAGCCTGCGGCCCGCGCTGTGCGTCCGCCACAGCGCGGCGCGATCGTCGAGCCCGCACGGGAGTTCGTCGGCCGGGACGCCGACAGCGGTGAGCATCGTCTGCAGCGCGGCGAGCGGCTCGACGGGGTCACCGGGGCCGTAGCCGCGCAGATTGAGATACACCTGGCCGCCGGGAAAGCGCTCGCCGATCTCGTGCGCGAAGTGCACGGCGAGCGTGGTCTTGCCGATGCCGCCCATCCCCTCGATGGACGCGATCGGCGTCGACGTGCCCGCGTCCAGCGCCTCCGGCATCAGCGCGTGCAGCGCCTTGAGATCGCTTTCCCGGCCGGAGAACGCCCGCAGGTCCGCGGGGAGCTGGCGGGGCACCAGCGGCTCCGCGGCGATCCGGTAGTGCGCGGGCTGCAGGCCGATGACCTCCTCGTCCTCGCCGGTCAGGATCATCTGCCGGGTGTGCTGCAACGACGCGCCGGGGTCGAGGCCGAGTTCCTCGGCGAGGACGGAGCTGATGCGGTCGTACACCTCGAGCGCCTCGGCCCGCCTGCCCGAGCGGTACAGCGCGATCATGAGCTGCTCGTGCAGCCGCTCACGCAGCGGGTTCTCCCGGGTGATGCGGCTCAGCGCGAGGATCAGCGTGCCGTACTCGCCGACCGCGATCACCGCGTCGGCCCACTGCTCGCGCACCCGCAGCCGTTCCTCGGTGAGCTGGCCCGCTTCGTCGCGGTGCAACGCCTCGGATTCGACGTTCTGCAACGCGGGCCCGCGCCACTGGGCGAGCGCGTCGGCGTAGTGGGCGACAGCCTGACGGAGTTCGCCGCGCTCCACGGCGGTCTTCCCCCGGTCGGCCAATGTGCGGAACCGGCTGAGATCGAGCGCGCTCTCGTCGACTTCGATGAGGTAGCCGCCGCGCTCGGTGTGCACCGTCACCTGGTCGCCGAGGGCGCGGCGCAGCCGCAGGACGTAGGTCTGCAGCGCGCCCTTGGACCGGCGGCGGTCGTCGTCCCACAGCCACCGGCCGAGCTCGTCGACCGAGACGACCTGGTTGGCCCGCAGCAGGAGTCCGGCCAGCACGATGAGCGGCCTGCTGCCTCCCAGCTGCAGCGGCCGCCCCTCGGCCAAGACCTCGGCCGGACCCAGCACACGGAAATCGAGGCCCACGATCGTCATTCTGTCGGGAATCCTGCCGTCAAGCACGCGTTTCCCGCCGTTCATCCCGGGTGGCATGATCGGCGGCGATGAAGGTCTACGCGATCCCGTTGCGCAATCGCTTCCGCGGCATCACGGTCCGTGAAGGCGTGCTGATGCGCGGCTCCGCCGGCTGGGGCGAGTTCTGTCCGTTCGCCGACTACTCCGACGCCGAAAGCGTCCCCTGGCTCGCCGCCGCGCTCGAGGCGAGCGAGCACGGCTGGCCGGCACCGGTACGCGAACGGGTCGAGATCAACACCACCGTCCCGGTGGTGAGCCCGGAGAAGGCCCACGCGCTCGTCCGTGCCTCCGGCTGCCGCACCGCGAAGGTGAAGGTCGCGGATCCCCGGTCCTCCCTGGCCGACGACTGCGCACGGATCGAGGCCGTCCGTGACGCGCTCGGCCCGTCCGGTGCGATCCGGGTCGACGCCAACACCGCCTGGGACGTCGCGACCGCGGTCCACGCGATCAAGGCGCTGGACAAGGCGGCCGCGGGCCTGGAGTACGCCGAGCAGCCGTGCGCGACGCTCGACGAACTCGCCGAGGTGCGCCGCCGCGTCGAGGTCCGGATCGCGGCCGACGAGTCGATCCGGCGCGCGGAGGATCCGCTGAAGGTGGCGGTGGCCGGTGCCGCCGACATCGCGGTGCTGAAGGTGGCCCCGCTGGGTGGCGTCCGGCGCGCACTGGAAGTCGCCGAGGCCTGCGGACTGCCCTGCGTGGTGTCGTCCGCGGTGGACACCAGCGTCGGGCTGGCCGCGGGACTGGCACTGGCAGGTGCCCTGCCCCAGCTGGAATTCGCGTGCGGGCTGGGCACGATTTCCTTGCTGGAAGGCGATGTCAGCACCGCATCACTGTCCCCTGTGGACGGTTACCTGCCGGTGCCGCGGCAGGCGCCGGAGCCGGACCTCGCCGATTCCGGCGCCGTCGCCGCCTCGCCTGAAGTCGAGGCCGCCTGGCTCGACCGCCTCGCCCGCGTCCGCGCCCTGAGCTGAAGGGGACGTTCCTCTCATAGGACGCGCTGAAGGGGACTTTCCTCGCATGCCATGCGACGAAAGTCCCCTTCAGCATCCCCCGGCACCCGATTTACCCGGACCCCGAGCCGTCTCAGGGTCGGAGTCCAGGGTCGGCTTCCGGGCCGTTCCCCGATGTGGCGGTGCCCCGGTCCGGGCGAACATTGAGCCATGACGAACAGCGTGTACACCCCGGAAAAGTCCATCAAGCAGCTCCGCCGCAGCCGGACCGACAAGATGATCACCGGCGTCTGCGGTGGCGTGGCCAGCTACTTCGGCGTCGACGCCTCGATCGTGCGGATCGCGCTCGTCGTCGGCACCTTCTTCTCGGCGGGCACGGGAATCCTGCTCTACGCGGCCGCCGCGATCCTGGTGCCCGAGGAGGGCACGGACTCCTGACCCTGGCGGGCACCGGTCGCAGGGGGAGCGGTGCCCGCCGGAGGATCCGGGGTGCACCAAGGGGGCATAACGGCCCGGAGGCGAAACCGCCTCCGGGCCTTTTGCCGTCCGCGGGGCCGGGTCATGCTGAACGCCCACCGGACCTGCCCCGGCACAAGACTCCGCAGCACATAAAGAAAAGCCCGGCCCGCCGAAGCGGACCGGGCTTTCCCGGGGTTCAAGCAGCCGGACTCAGAAGTCCATGCCACCCATGCCACCGGACGGGTCGGCCGGAGCGGCGGCAGCCTTCTCCGGCTTGTCCGCGACGACAGCCTCGGTGGTCAGGAACAGCGCCGCGATGGAAGCGGCGTTCTGCAGCGCGGAGCGGGTGACCTTCGTCGGGTCCGGAACACCGGCCGCGAGCAGGTCCTCGTACTCGCCCGTGGCGGCGTTGAGGCCGTGGCCCTGCGGCAGGCCCTTGACCTTCTCCACCACGACGCCGCCCTCGAGGCCGGCGTTGATCGCGATCTGCTTGAGCGGCGCCTCGACGGCGACCTTGACGATGTTGGCACCAGTGGCCTCGTCGCCCTCGAGCTTCAGGCCCGCGAAGGCGGCCTCGGCTGCCTGGATCAGGGCCACGCCACCACCGGCGACGATGCCCTCTTCCACGGCGGCCTTGGCGTTGCGCACCGCGTCCTCGATGCGGTGCTTGCGCTCCTTGAGCTCGACCTCGGTGGCGGCACCGGCCTTGATGACGGCCACGCCGCCGGCCAGCTTCGCCAGCCGCTCCTGCAGCTTCTCGCGGTCGTAGTCCGAGTCCGAGTTCTCGATCTCGGCGCGGATCTGGTTGACGCGACCCTGGATCTGGTCGGCGTCGCCCGCACCCTCGACGATCGTGGTCTCGTCCTTGGTGATGACGGCCTTGCGCGCCTTGCCCAGCAGGGAAAGGTCGGCGTTCTCCAGCTTGAGGCCGACGTCCTCGGAGATGACCTGGCCACCGGTCAGGATCGCGATGTCCTGCAGGATCGCCTTGCGGCGGTCACCGAAGCCCGGGGCCTTGACGGCGACGGACTTGAAGGTGCCACGCATCTTGTTGACGATCAGGGTGGCCAGCGCCTCGCCCTCGACGTCCTCGGCGATGATCAGCAGCGGCTTGCCGGACTGGATGACCTTCTCCAGCAGCGGCAGCACGTCCTTGACGGTGGAGATCTTGGAACCGAAGAGGAGGATGTACGGGTCCTCCAGCTCGGCTTCCTGACGCTCCGGGTCGGTCACGAAGTAACCGGAGATGTAGCCCTTGTCGAAGCGCATACCCTCGGTGAGCTCGAGCTCGAGGCCGAAGGTGTTGCTCTCCTCGACGGTGACGACGCCTTCCTTGCCGACCTTGTCCAGCGCCTCGGCGATCAGCTCGCCGATGGTGCGGTCAGCGGCCGAGATCGAGGCGGTGGCAGCGATCTGCTCCTTGGTCTCGATCTGCACGGCGGCCTTGTGCAGCTGCTCGGTGACGGCCTCGACGGCCGACTCGATGCCCCGCTTCAGGCTGATCGGGTCGGCGCCGGCGGCCACGTTGCGCAGGCCCTCGCGCACGAGCGCCTGGGCGAGCACGGTGGCGGTGGTGGTGCCGTCACCCGCGACGTCGTCGGTCTTCTTGGCAACTTCCTTGACGAGCTCGGCCCCGATCTTCTCCCAGGGGTCCTCGAGCTCGATCTCCTTGGCGATGGAGACACCGTCGTTGGTGATCGTCGGCGCGCCCCACTTCTTTTCGAGCACGACGTTGCGGCCCCGCGGGCCGAGGGTCACCTTGACGGCTTCGGCGAGGGTGTTCAAGCCGCGCTCGAGACCGCGGCGGGCGTCCTCGTCGAACGCGATCAGTTTGGCCATTGCGGTGTGGTCCTCCGGTATTGGGCGCTGCTGGTCCGCCGCCAGCGCGACGGCAGCAGCAGGACACGTCCTTACGGCCAGGCTCGGTGCCCGCGACGGACGACTGCGCCCCGTTAGGAGCCAGCCTCACCGTCCCGACCTTCAGGCGCGCGGTCGGTGACCGAGCGCCTGGCACTCGACGGCGTCGAGTGCCAAGTTCGTGTTTAGCACTCCCCGGATGAGAGTGCAAGAACACCAGGTCAGGAACTCGGCCTGATCGAGATGGACGTCGGCGGGGCCTTCAGCGAGGACGACGGCGCGTTCGAGCCCGACCCGCCGGGGCCGACCGGGATGTTCGGCGCGGTCGTCGCCGGTCCGCCGCCCCCGGTGCCGGAGTCGCTGCCGAACAGGAAGATCGCGCCCACGACGAGCCCCGCGACCACGAGCACGCCGACGGCGATGAGGATCCACTTGGTGGCGCCGCCGCGCTTGGTCTGCTGGAAGGTGTCGGCGCCGCCGACCTGCGCGGGCGGGCGCAGCCGCATCGGGTCGCCCTGCTGGCCGTAGCCGGGCGGCGGGCCCTGCGGGGGCATCCCCGGCTGACCGGGGAACCCGGGCTGCTGGCCGGGATAGCCGTAACCGGGCGGCGGCCCGGCGGGACCGGGCTGACCCGGCGGGCCGGGTGGCATGCCCGGCGGCGAGTAGCCGTAGCCGGGGGGCGGACCTTGCGGTGGCTGGCCGGGCGGCGGCCCCTGGGGCGGGCCCTGCGGCGGCTGGCCCTGCGGCCCCTGTCCCTGGCCGTAGCCGGGCTGTTGTCCTCCGTACGGTTGCACGGGGCCCCCTTCTCCCTGCACTGCTGCGTTGTGCGGCGGTCCGGGCCGCACCGGAGCCTGCACCGGCGCGGATCCCGGCGGACCAGGTGGCTGGTCCGACGTCGCGAGCGGGCCGAGGGCCTGCCGCGCCGCGGCGATCATCTCAACACAGCTGGGGAAGCGATCGGAGGGATTCTTCGCCATTCCCCGGCGAATCACCTCGTCGATGCCCCCCGGAAGGGCGACCACCCGGGAGATGGACGGCGGTTCGCCGTTCAGATGCCCCTTGATCACCGTCGGGACGTCGCCCTTGAACGGCGGGCTGCCGGTCAGGCAGGCGTAGAGCACGCAGGTCAGCGCGTACTGGTCGGTCCGCCCGTCCAGCGGCTCGCCGCGCAGGTGCTCGGGCGCGGCGTAGGTGGGCGAGCCGAGGAAGTCCCCGCCGCGGGTCCGGTGGCCGGTCGCGCCGCGGCGCGTCAGCCCGAAGTCGGCGACGTAGACGTGCTCCCGCGTGGTCTCCTTGCTCGTGACCAGCACGTTCGCCGGTTTGACGTCGAGGTGCACCAGACCGCGGTTGTGCAGCGTGTCCAGCGCGTCCGCGACCTGGTCGAGCAGGGACAGGGCTCGAACAGGCGCGATCGGGCCGGACGAGATCAGGCCGGCGAGGTCCCCGCCGTCGACCATGCGCATGGCGATGTAGAGCATGCCGTCGAGCTCGCCGAAGTCGTACAGCGGCACGACGTTGGCATGGTCGATCGCGGAGGTGTTGCGCGCCTCGTCCACGAAGCGCTCACGGAACTCGGCGTCGGCCCCGAGGTGGTCACCGATGACCTTCAGTGCCACCTTGCGTCCGAGCCGCACGTCCGTGGCCTTGTAGGTCACGCTCATGCCGCCCTTGCCGAGCACCGCGTCGATCCGGTAGTTGCCCAGCCGGCGACCGGTGAGGTCCCCCGACACATCGCCTGTCACGCAGCGCAGCCTAACGCCCTGGTTTCGGAGGCCGCTTCCGGTTCGCCCAACCGGTCACTTCGCCGGTTACGAAACTTTCCGTACGTCAGCCGCCTGGCTGCGTCCGTCCCTGCCCGCCTGCACCTCGAACTCGACCCGGTCGCCTTCGTCAAGGGTGCGGAATCCCTCCGCCTGGATGGCCGAATAGTGGACGAAGACGTCCGGCCCTTCCGTGGATTCAATGAACCCGTAACCCTTTTCCGAGTTGAACCATTTGACGGTGCCGACTGCCACGGCGCCCTCCCTCAGCACAAAGGATCCGCTGTCCGGCAACGGATGGAGTGAAGTTCACGCTACCGGAATTACGGGTGGCGGCAATGGGCAATTCGTCCCAAGGTCAGCTTCGGGAAAGACGACGGTTGCGGGCTTGTACCAGCACGGTGCCCGGACCGGCGAAGTCGAGCGCGAGACCCTCGCCGGTCCGCAGCGACTGCGGCCCGCTGGGGTCCACCGCCCGCAGCCTGCACTGCACGCTGTCCGGATAGGCCAGCAGGTAGTCCGGGCTGACCGTGACGAGTTCCCCGCGCGCCAGCTCGAACTGCTCGACCGGGCCGGGCGCGGCCAGCACGAGCGAGCCGGTTCCGCTGTAGTGCTCCAGAAAACCGGAGTCCGCGCCGAACAACTGTTGCAGCGGCGGCCACGTCTGGTCGTGCCGGATCGACGCCGGCCGCGCCAGCAGCGCGTCGCGGTGGACCGACCAGCCCGCCGAGCCGTCGAACTCGAGCGGGTAGACGTCGCCGGGCGCGACCGGCGCGAAGTCGATCCAGCCGCCGTCGCCGGGCGCGGTGAAGACCGACGGACCGGTCTTGCCCGCCCGCACACCCCCGCGCGACGGCACGGTTTCGGTGACGCCGAAGCTGCTCGCGAGCATCGTCTCCCCGGTGGCCTGCACGGCTTCGCCGGGGCTGAGGAACACGCGGGCGACACCGAAGTTCGGCGTGTGTCTGGTGTGTACGCGCATGGCTCAGCGGCTCGGGACGTGACTCAGGATCCAGCTGATCAGCGAGGACGGGTTCCGCGTCTGCGTCATCACCTGGCCGGGGCCCGCGAAGTCGAAGACGAGGCCCTCGCCGCTCTTCATCGACTGGATGATGCCGGTGGAGACCTTGCGGACCTGGTACTGCACGGTGTCGGCGTAGGCGACGACGTGCCCGGTGTCGATAGTGACGACCTCGCCCTGCTGCAGCGTGATCGTTTCGAGCGCGCCATAGCAGGCGACGACGAGCTGTCCCTGCCCGGTGGCGTGGGTGAGGAAGCCGCCCTCGCCGCCGAAGAGGTTCTTGAACCCGCCCCACTTCGTCTCGGTCTGGATCCCGTGCGAGGACGCGAGCCAGCAGCCGCGCGTGACGCACCAGCCGACCCGGCCGTCGAGCTCGACGACCTGGATGTCGCCGGGAAGGTTGGCCGCGACGTCGACCCAGCCACCGTTCTGCGGCGCGGTGTAGGTGGAGATGAAGAACGACTCCCCGCCCAGCACGGCCCGGCCGAGGCCCTTCATGATCCCGCCCTGCGCCCGCGACTCGACCTGCACGCCGTAGCTGGTCGCCATCATCGCGCCGGACTCCACCCTGGCGGGCTCGCCAGGGGCGAGCATGAGCCGAGCGACCGCGAACGCCGGCTGCTGCCGGAGGTGAACCTGCATTTTTTCTCCCCGAACTTCTCGTGTGACGCGGGAGAGTGTTGCACGAGTGGCGGTTGCGGGGAGGATGGTCCGCGTGATCTCCGTCGACGCCTACCGGGACCGGGTGACCGAACTGCTCGGCACCACGCCCGCCACCGCTGTTCCGCTGGCCGACGCCGCCGGGCTCGTCCTCGCCGAGGACGTCCGCGCCGGGGTGTCGCTGCCGCCCTTCGACAACTCCGCGATGGACGGCTACGCGGTGCGCGCCGCCGACGTCGCCGGTGCGGGCAAGGACACACCGGTGGAACTGCCGGTCGCCGACGACATCCCGGCGGGCCGGATCGACGTCGCGCCCCTGAAGCCGGGCACCGCGCACCGGATCATGACCGGCGCGCCGCTGCCGCCCGGCGCGGACGCCGTCGTGATGGTCGAGGACACCGACCGCGGCACGGACGTCGTACGGATCTTCGCCGCGGCCGGGGCGAACGCGCACATCCGGCGGCTCGGCGAGGACGTCGCCGAGGGCACCGTGGCGTTGCGTGCCGGGACCGTGCTCGGGCATTCCCAGCTCGGCCTCGCCGCGGCGGTCGGGCTGGCCGAGGTTCGGGTGCACCGGCCGCTGCGCGTGCTCGTCGCGTCCACCGGCTCGGAACTGGTCGACGCGCCGGAACCGTTGCGGCACGGGCAGATCTACGAGTCGAACAGCGTCATGCTGGCGGCCGCGATCCGCGGGCTCGGCTGCACGGTCGAGGTGATCCGCAGCGTCGTGGACGACGTCGGCGAGTTCCGCGCGGTGATCGAACCGAAACTCGCCGACGCCGATCTGCTGGTCACCTCGGGCGGGGTCAGCGCGGGCGCGTACGAGGTGGTCAAGGACGCGCTGACCGGCCAGGGCGTCGAGTTCGCCAAGATCGCCATGCAGCCGGGCGGGCCGCAGGGTTCCGGGCGCTGGAACGGCGTGCCGGTGGTGACCCTGCCCGGGAACCCGGTGAGCGTGCTCGTGTCGTTCGAGGCGTTCCTGCGCCCGGCGCTGCTCACCGCGCTGGGCCACACCGATGTCGGGCGGCGGCAGGTGCGGGCGCGGCTGACCGAGCCGATGACCTCGCCCCGCGGGCGGCGTCAGTACCGGCGCGGTGTCTACACCCCGGTCCTCGGCGAGGTGACCGGGATCGTCGGGCCGCGCGGCGGGCCCGGATCGCACCTGCTCGCCGCGTTCACGCAGGCCAACTGCCTGATCGTGCTGCCGGAGGACGTCGACGCGGCGGCCGAGGGCGAGGAGGTCGACGTCCTGCTGCTCTGAAGCTGCTGAAGGGGGTCTTTAGACGCCTGGGCGAGGCGGGAAATCCCACAGCCCCGGGCGCGGGTGGGGAA
>NZ_JBHYIQ010000075.1:17550-22285 GCF_042739895.1 Amycolatopsis sp. NPDC059021 | reverse complement strand
ACCCGTCGACCCCCCCCGCGGCGCCTGCTAACAACCCCCCCTTCAGCGCGTCCGGTGAGAGGAAAGTCCCCTTCAGCTCACGCGAGCCGGGAAGTCGCGGCGGGCGCGGAACGGGCCGCGCAGCAGCAGGCCGAACGCGGCGAGCTGCACGCCGCCCATCAGCCACATCGTCTGCCGCACGCCGAGGACCTCGCCGAGCAGGCCGCCGAGGAACGCGCCGAGCGGGATCGTGCCGTAGTTCACCGCCGCGTAGGTCGCGCTGATCCGGCCGAACAGCTCGGGCGGGTAGTACCGCTGGCGGAACGTGCCGACCAGCACGTTCGACACGACCAGCCCGGCACCCGTCCCGAAGCCGGCGGCGGCGATGAACGCCAGCCCGGCGCCGCCGCTCGCGAACGGCCCGAGCAGCATCATCGGTGCCGCCACCCCTTCGCCGATCAGGAACGCCCGCGCGGTACCGAACCGTGCCGCCAGCCGCCTGGTGACCAGCGCGCCGCACACCCCGCCCGCCCCGTCCAGCGCCAGAATCAGGCCGATCTGCCCTGGGCCCGCACCGAGGTCCCTGGCGAGGAAAACGATCTGGATCGCCTCATATCCGTCCAGGGCGAGATTCGACGTGGCACCAAAGATCATCAATGGCCGCAAATACGGATCTCGTGCCACAAAACTAAGTCCATCGCCGATTTCTGTGCGAAGTCGCCGCTTTTCCACGAATGGCTTTGTTTCTTTCGCACGAACGAAACTCAGGCACAAAACCGAAACCCCGAAGCTCACGGCATCGGCGAGAATCCCGCTCACCGGTCCGAAGACCTTCGCCAGGACCCCGGCAAGACCCGGCCCGGCAATATTGGCGGCGGAGTCGCTCCCCAGCAGCTTGGCGTTGGCCTCCTCCAGGTGCGCGTCGTCGACCAGCGCGGGCAGGTAGGCGCGGTAGGCGAGCGTGAAGAACACCTTCGCGACTCCGCCGAGCAGCGCCGCGACCAGCAGGTACGGCATGGTGAGCACACCGAGCAGGGCGGCGGCGGGGACACTGCCGAACACCAGCGCCGACACCGTGTTGCAGGTGAGCATCACCGGCCGCTTGGGCAACCGGTCCACCCACGCCCCCGCCGGGAGCCCGACCAGGAGCCACGGGAGCCAGGCCACCGCGGAAAGCAGCCCGACCATGAACGTGCTCGCCTGCAAGGTCACGACCGCCACCAGCGGCAGGGCGGTGCTCGCGACCGCACTGCCGAACAGGCTCGCCGTCTCACCCGTCCAGAGCAGCCGGAAGTCCCGCATCCGCCACAGGCCAGGCCGGACGAGCGTCGTCACGGGCGGCCCAGCGACGCGCGCGCGGCCAGGAAGGCAGGACGCCGTTCGACGCCGTCATCCGGCAGTTCCCGCTGCGTGTACTCGCGGAACAACGCCAGGATCCGGCCGTTCAGCTCGTGCAGCTCGGCCGCGGACATCCGGGCCCACCCGTCGTTGGCGAACCACGCGGCCTGCCATTCGGCGGGGTAACCCTCCCGGTCGGTCAGCCACTGGCGCGCGATCGCGGTCTCGCGGTCGAGGCTGAGGAACTCGGCGGCGTCGGCGATCGGGTCGCCAGGGAAGTCCGACGCGTCCCAGCTCAGCCCGCGCGGCACCCGCCGCCACCAGCGTTCCCGGCGATCCCGTGCCAGCTCCGGAGCCTCCTCGACGAGTTCACTCGTGGCGAGCACCTTCAGGTGATGGCTGATGTTGCCGACGGCCTGCCCGGTCTTCTCCGCGAGCACCGACGCCGTCGCCGGGCCGTCGAGCTTCAGCAGGTCGAGCAGGCGGCGGCGCAGCGGATGCGACATCGCGGCCAGCACCCGGGAGTCGCGGACATCGTGGACTTCACGTTCGGACATATCCACAAGAGTAGTTGTACAAGAGTTCTTGTACAACTATCCACAGGGTGCCCCGGTATCCTGCGGATCATGGGAATCCTGACGTGGATCATCTTCGGCGCCCTGGCGGGCTGGGTGGCGAACGTGGTGGTCGGCGGCCGCGACCGGCGTCCCCAGGGCTGTCTCGTCAGCATCCTCGTCGGAGTGGTCGGCGCGGCGCTCGGCGGCTTCGTCTACCGGATCGCCACCGGGCACACCAAGAACTTCGAGTTCGACTTCCCCAGCTTCGGCGTCGCGATTCTCGGCGCGATCCTGCTGTTGCTCATTCTCCGGCTGGTGTCCAGCGCGGGGAACCGTAACCGTTCGTAACATTTGCTTCACGATCGGCAACCGCGGCCATACGGCCGATTAGAGTAGACGCTTCCCCTGTTCCCGCGGCCGGGTGCGTGCGTCGTCGGGGGGCGCATGCACCCGGCGCGTCCGGCTTGCCCGCGCGACGATCTCGGCTGCCTGCCCCGGATCGACCAGCGACGGGATCGGCACCGCCACGATGTCCCGCTGCCACGCCGTGAACAGCTCGGCGAGCTCCTCGTCGGCTGGATCGAGACTGGCTGGCATCGCTTCCCTCGGCAGGTCCGGCATGCGCCCGAGCGGCGCTGACTACCTACTGTTATCGTCGGCGGCCACTGACTGTTATCGCGGTGTGGCCACCCCCACCCCCGGCGGGGAAACCCGCGAGGGGGATACCCGGCCCGGCGACCAGGGGCCGTGCGGATCCTCCCGGCGCGGCGGGCGGTAGCGTTGGGCCCGTCAACACCGGCCGCCGGACGGCGTCGCCGGAGTTCATTCCGACCAAGAATTGCGGAGAGCCCACCCATGAGCGGCAACCGGCCGGAGGCAGGCGGCAACCCCCTCACACACGCCGTGAAACTGGCCAGGGAGACCGTGCCGCCGATGCACCCGGCGGGTCGCCCGTTCGTGTTCGGCGGGCTGGCCGCGACGCTGCTGCTGCGCCGGTTCTCGAAGCGCCTCGGCGTCGCCGGCGCGCTGACGACCGCGGCCGTGGCGGCCTTCTTCCGCGCGCCCAAGCGCGTCGCGCCGAGCCGGGGCGGCATCGCGGTGGCCTCCGCGGACGGCCTCGTCTCGCTCATCGAGGAGGCCACCCCGCCGCCGGAGCTCGGCCTGCCCGCCGAACCGCGGATGCGGGTGAGCGTCTTCCTGTCCGTGTTCGACGTGCACGTCCAGCGCACGCCCGCGAACGGCGTGATCGAGCGGGTCGCGTACCGGCCGGGGAAGTTCCTCTCCGCGGACCTGGACAAGGCGAGCGAGGACAACGAA
Source organism: Amycolatopsis sp. NPDC059021 (assembly GCF_042739895.1). Taxonomy (NCBI): domain Bacteria; kingdom Bacillati; phylum Actinomycetota; class Actinomycetes; order Pseudonocardiales; family Pseudonocardiaceae; genus Amycolatopsis; species Amycolatopsis sp. NPDC059021. The sequence goes on along the minus strand of NZ_JBHYIQ010000075.1, from coordinate 19,094 downwards.
CGCAACTCCGTGCTGATGCGCACCGAGGACGGTCACGAACTGGTCGTGGTGCAGATCGCCGGCCTGGTGGCACGCCGCATCCTGTGCGAGATCCGCGAGGGCGACAAGGTCGGCATCGGTGAGACGTACGGCATCATCCGCTTCGGCTCCCGCGTCGACCTGTACCTGCCCGAGGGCAGCAAGGCGCTCGTCGAGAAGGGGCAGCGCACGGTCGGCGGCGAGACCGTGATCGCCGAACTCCCCGTCGTGCCGGCGAAGGGCTGAGCCATGGTCCGCGTGACCACTCCCGGCGTCCGGCTGCTGCCGAACGCCATCACCGTGCTGGCGTTGTGCGCGGGCCTGTCCGCGGTGCAGTTCGCGCTGACGCACAACTACGGGATGGCGATCGCGTCGATCGGCATCGCCGCCGTTCTCGACAGCCTCGACGGCCGGATCGCGCGGCTGCTGGACGCGACGTCGAAGATGGGCGCCGAGCTGGACTCGCTGTCCGACGGCATCTCCTTCGGCGTGGCCCCGGCGCTGGTGCTCTACGTCTGGCAGCCGGGCGCGGACAAGACCGGCTGGGTCGCGTCGCTGATCTTCGCGGTGTGCATGATCCTGCGGCTCGCGCGGTTCAACACCCTGCTCGACGACACCGAGCAGCCCCCTTACGCGAACGAGTTCTTCGTCGGCGTCCCGGCGCCGGCGGGCGGTCTGCTGGCGATGCTGCCGCTGATCGTCACGATGCACTTCGGCACCGGCTGGTGGTCCTCGGAGTACGTGACCTGGGCGTGGATGGTCGCGATCGCGGCGCTCTCGATCAGCCGCATCCCGACGCTGTCGCTGAAGACGGCGAAGGCGCCGCCCAAGGCGATCGCGCCGCTGCTGGTGATCGTCGGAATCCTGGCCGCGGCGATCATCCAGTTCCCGCTGGTCGCGCTGGCCATCGCGCTGATCCTCTACCTGGCGCACATCCCGTACTCGGTCTACCGGCACCGCTGGCTGGCCGCCCACCCCGAGGCATGGGCCGTGCCCCCGCGCGAACGCCGGGCCATCCGCCGCGCCAGGAGCCCGCGACGGCTCGGGCTGCGCCCGCCGCTGCGCCGCCGGGTGGCCGGGGCGATGCGCGCGGTGCGGCTGCCCCGCAACGGCGCCGAGTACCCGAGGATGTCCCGGACCGTGGCCCGCGAGAACGCCGAGAACGGCGACGGTCAGCACCCGCGGCGGCGCAGCTGGCGACGCATCGGCATCCGCCCCCGCACCCGCGACCGCGACTGACCTCCGCCCCCGGTTCGTTCCGTGAAGGCCCCCTTACCGGCGCTCAACGCCGTGAAGGCCCCCTTACCGGCGCTGAGCGCTGTGAAGGAGGCCTTCACGGGCTCGGACTGCGCGGGGGACGGCTCGCCGGGGGCGGCTCGTGCTCGCGCGATGCACCGAGGGACGCCTTCAGTGCGTTGGCCACACCGAGGGACGCCCCCCGGGGCATTTGCGCCCCCCGGGGGGCCCACGGGCCAAAGGGCCCCGGGGTGCGCGCCCCCCCCCCCCCCCCCCCCCCCCCCCCCCGC
>NZ_JBHYIQ010000075.1:7392-17542 GCF_042739895.1 Amycolatopsis sp. NPDC059021 | reverse complement strand
GGCCACACCGCGGGACGCCCTCGGTGAATTGAGCGCACCGAGGGCGTCCCTCGGCACAAGGCGCCCCTGGTTCCGGACCCCGCACCCCCACCGTGCCGCCCCACCCCCCGCACCCCGCCTGTCGGCTGCCCCCGGGCAAGCGCCCCAATGTGGCGTTGGGTGCGCTCAACGCACCGAATGCCACATTGGGGCGTTCGGACCGCCTCGGGAAGCGGAGCAAGGGACCTTTGCTATCGCTCCCGTACCCAGCGACGAGCAACCGCGGCAACGTCACCCAGTGCCCTGCCGCCGTCGCCCGCGCGACGCACCAGCGGTGACCAGCGGCACGCCCGCCGGTCACCGACATCGCCTCCTTCGACGCCTGGGACGGGTCCGCGTCGCTAGGGTGATCGGTGTGAGCGACCCCCAGATCACGCTGGCCGTCCGGCACACCCCGTCCGCGTTGGATTCGCGCCGCGGCGTCGTCCGGTTGCACCCCGAGGTGCTCGACGCGCTGGGCCTGCGTGCCTGGGACGCGGTGCACCTCACCGGCGCGCGGGTGAGCGCGGCCCTCGCCGCGCCCGCCGACGACGGCGGTGTGCCGGGGGTGGTACTCACCGACGACGTCACGATGTCGAACCTCGGCGTGTCCGAGGGCGCGGAGATCGTAGTGGCCCCGGCGGCGGTGTCCGCGGCGAAGACCGTGACGGTCGCGGGATCGCGGCTGGCCAGCGCTTCGGTTCCGCCGCACACGCTGCGGCTGGCGTTGATCGGCAAGGTGCTCACGGTCGGCGACGCGGTTTCGCTGCTCCCCCAGGACCTCGCGCCCCCGGCGGGTTCGGACGCCTCCGCCGTCCGCGGGCAGCTGTCGCGGGCGATCGGCGGCACCTGGACCAACGAGCTGCTGACCGTCACCGCGACCGAACCGGCCGGGCCCGTCGCGGTCGGACCGTCCACAGTGGTCAGCTGGCGGGACGGCGCGCGCACCGGCGAACCCGCCGCGACGTCCTCGTCCCCGGCCCGCTCGGCGACCGCGATCGTGCGCAGCACGGCCGTGACCGCGGTCGAGGAGTACATCGAAGCGGAGATCGTCGAGGACGAAACACTGCCCGAGGTCGTCGAGACCGTGCCGCCGGTCGCCGACCTGGTGGGCGTCGAATCGGCGGCGCGCAAGCTCGCCGAATGGTTCGATCTGGCCTTCCACCGGCCGGAACTGCTGGCCAAGCTGGGTACGACGGCGCACCTCGGCGTCCTGCTGTCCGGGCCGGAGGGCGTCGGCAAGGCCACCATGGTGCGCTCGGTGGCACAGGCGGAGAACGTCGGCGTGGTCTCGCTCGCCGCGCCGAACATCGCCGTGCTGGAGCCGAACGCCGCCGCCGCGCGGCTGCGTGAGGCGATCACGTCGGCCGCCTCGGCCGAAGGCCCGGCCGTCCTGCTCATCACCGACATCGACGCGCTGCTGCCCGCTTCGCAGCCGCCGCCGGTCGCGACCGTAGTGCTGGAGGAATTGCGCGGCGCCTTGCGGCGGGACGGGCTCGCCGTCATCGCGACCACCGCGCGTGCCGAATCGGCCGATCCGCGGCTGCGGGCGGCGGACCTGCTCGACCGCGAGCTGAGCCTGCCCTTGCCGGACGCGCGGACCCGCAAGGAACTGCTGCTGGTGCTGCTGCGCGACGTCCCGCTGGAGTCCGGTGTGGACCTCGGCGCCATCGCGGAACGCACACCGGGATTCGTCGCGGCCGACCTGATCGCACTGCGCCGGGACGCGGCGCTGCGAGCCGCGCTGCGTCAGCGAGAAGAGGACGAACCCCGGATCTCCCACCAGGATCTGCTGGACGCGCTGACCACCGTCCGTCCTGTTTCGATGTCCACTTCGGACAATCTCGCCACCGGCGGGCTGACGCTGGACGACGTCGGCGACATGACCGAGGTCAAGCAGTCGCTCACCGAGGCCGTGCTCTGGCCGCTGCGCTACCCGGACTCCTTCGCGCGGCTCGGCGTCGAGCCACCACGTGGCGTGCTGCTGTACGGACCGCCCGGTGGCGGCAAGACGTTCCTGGTGCGGGCGCTGGCCGGAACGGGCGCGCTCAACGTGTTCGCGGTCAAGGGCGCCGAGCTGATGGACAAGTGGGTCGGCGAGTCGGAGCGGGCGGTGCGGGAGCTGTTCCGCCGCGCCGCCGAGGCCGCGCCCGCGCTGATCTTCCTGGACGAGATCGACGCGCTCGCGCCGCGGCGCGGGCAGTCGTCGGACTCGGGCGTGTCGGATCGGGTCGTCGCCGCGCTGCTGACCGAACTGGACGGCGTCGAGCCGATGCGCGAGGTCGTCGTCCTCGGCGCCACGAACCGGCCCGAGCTGGTGGACCCGGCTTTGCTGCGTCCAGGCCGCTTGGAACGCCGCGTGTACGTCCCGCCGCCGGACGCCGAGGCCCGCGCCGCGATTCTCGCCGCCAGCTCGCGGAACACGCCGCTGGCGTCCGATGTGGACCTCGCCGAGGTCGCGTCCACTCTGGACGGTTATTCGGCCGCGGACTGCGCCGCGCTGATCAGGGAAGCCGCGCTGACGGCGATGCGGGAGTCGCTGGAGGCCACCGAGGTCACCGCCGCTCACCTGGACACGGCCCGCAAGACCGTCCGGCCGTCGCTGGACCCCGTTCAGCTGGCCGAGCTCGAGGCCTACGCGAAGTCCCGCGAGTAACCACGGAACTCACGCGCCCGAGTGTGAGACTCGGGCGCGTGAGTGTCAGCTCTTGCCTGGTGAGTGGTAGTTGTTCGTCACTATCACGATGACACCGGCGGCGGAGCGCTCGATACCGGGGAAGCGGGGCTCGGCACGCATGCCGAACTCCCTCGCGAGCTGCCTGGCGGCGGCTTCCTCGTCGGTGCCGGGGCGGAAGTACGCGGTGGTCTCCGGGATGACGCCGTCCGGATAGTTGCTGACGTCGGAAACGGTCCAGCCCGCCTTGCGGAAGTCCTCGGCGGCCCGCTCGGCGAGGCCCTTGATCAAGCTGTTGTTGTAGACGCGCAGGGTGACCCACTTGTTGGACGCCTGCTGGTCACCGCCCGGCTGCCCCGGCTGCGGCTGGCCCTGGCCGGGCTGGCCCGGCTGCCCGGAGGTCGGCGCGCCACTGCTCGGCGAGGCCGAGGACGGCGGTGTCGGCGACGAGGGCGGGCCCGAGGACGACGGTGGCGAGGCGGGCCCCGAGGTCGGCGGCACCGCGTCGCTCGGAGTGGACGGCGGCGGGGCCGGGCTCGACGCGGCGGTGTTGTTCGACTCGCCACCGGTCAGCGCGGACACCCCGCCGATGACCGCGGCGATCACGGCGACACCGATCAGGGCGAGCCCCGCGGCCTTCAGCGGCCGGGAAAGTCCCGAAAACAGACTCATGGCAGCTCGAACCCCAGCCTCCGGGCGGCCCGGGTGCGCTGGCGGGCCGCGCGGGTCTTGCGCAACCGCTTGACCAGCATCGGGTCGGCCTGGATCGCCGCCTGCTTCTCGAGGAGCTGGTTCAGCACCTGGTAGTAGCGCGTGGTGGACAGCCCGAACCGTTCCCGGATGGCCTGTTCCTTCGCCCCCGCGTAACGCCACCACTGGCGTTCGAAGGCGAGGATGTCGATCTCGCGTTCGGTCAGGCCGTCCACGAGCTCCGGCGGGGACGGCTGTTCCGGCTCAGCCATCGACTCCGCGGCGTCCATCTGACTCCTCGCAATCACTGAGGTGCTAGGCAAATCACAGGGCTGTGGTTCCGCGGCGCCATTACACCACGGAATCACCGGCCGTCGTGGGCATCCACGTCGGCGCGTCACGGTCTAGGGAAGGTCTACCAGAAGGGTCCGACTAAACTGCCGCCTCGTGACCGTCCATGCCATCCGAATCGCCGGCGACCCCGTGCTGCACAACCCGACTCGGGAGATCACCGAGTTCGACGAGAAGCTGCGCACGCTCACCGAAGACATGTTCGAGACGATGTACGCCGCCGAGGGGGTCGGCCTCGCGGCCAACCAGATCGGCCTCGACCTGCGCCTGTTCGTCTATGACTGCCACGACGACGAGGGCAATCAGTTCAAGGGCGTCGTCGTCAACCCCAAGCTGGAGACGTCGGAGATCCCGGAGACCATGCCGGACCCCGACAACGACTGGGAGGGCTGTCTCTCCGCGCCCGGTGAGTCGTACCCGACCGGCCGCGCTTCGTGGGCGAAGGTCACCGGCTTCGACGTCGAGGGGAATCCGATCGAGGTCGAGGGCACCGGGTACTTCGCGCGCTGCCTGCAGCACGAGACCGATCACCTGGACGGCTACATCTACCTCGACCGCCTGGTCGGGCGGCACGCGCGCGCCGCGAAGAAGATGCTGAAGCACAACAAGTGGGGCGTCCCCGGCCTCTCCTGGCTGCCGCCGAAGGACCACGGCGACTCCTGACGCGACGTGCTCTGAAGGCCACCTTGAGGGACTTGAGTTCCCTCAAGGTGGCCTTCAGAGCGTTTGGGCCCGGGAATCAGCAGGACAGGAAGTGGCAGCGAACGACGGCGGGTTGTTCGAGGACGGAACCGGCGCGGACGGACTGGGCCAGGCGGATGTACTGCGCGTGTGTCCAGGCCAAGGGCGTGGCCGACGTCGTCGGGGTGCCCGCGGGGAAGCCGGTCTGTCCCGAAGGCGCGTTCTCGTCCCAGACCTGCTCCGGCATGGTGCCCGACGAACTGCTCACGCGCCCGAGGTCCCGCAGCCTCCGCGCCGCCGACGCGGGGTCGCCGTTCGCGAGGTCGTACTCGCCACGTTCACCGGCGAGCAGTGGCCACAACCGGCCGTAGGTGGTCCGGCTTTCGGCTGGGAAGGTGTAGTCCCACGGCGAGCCGTCCGGCTTTTCGCCGTAGCCGTCCTTCGTGTAGCGGTGCCAGAACTGCCCGGTCGGGGTCGTGAACGCGATGTCCGCGTCGGTCACCTTGATGCTGTTGCGGATCACCGGATCATCGGCGCGGTAGATGCCGAGCCGGACGAGGTCGAGGAATCCCGCGTCGGTGACCGCGCGCTGGTCCGTGGTGACGCTGGAGTTGCCGAGGTTGTAACGCGTGCCCGCGTTCGCGTTGCCGTCCTTGGTCAGCCGGACGAAATACGGGTCCTTCGACAGCGGTCCGTTCGTGGTCACCGTCCACCGCGCGAGGTTCGCCTTGAAGCTGTCGGCCGCCGCGAGGTACCGCTGCGCGTCGGCCGCGGCGCCGTTGTGCTTGGCCAGGTCCGCCGCGCAGACGAGGCCCGCGATGACCGCGGCGATGGTCGACGGCGAATAGCCGTCCTGTTCCTCCCAACGTTCCTGCTGCGAGTACGGCGAGGCGAGCCCATTGGATCCCTTGTAGGACAACAGGAATTCGGCTGCCTTGCGGACACCCTGCCAGGTTTTCCCGTCCGTACGGCCGAGTTGCTGGGCCAGCACGATCGGGAACGCGGTCTCGTCGAGCTGGATCGAAGGCCAGTAAGGCTTTCCGTCGACGTTGCTGTTCTGCGGCAGATGCCCATCCGGCAATTGCTGCGTGCCGAACATGTAGTCCACCGAACGGTTCGCGGCGTCGCGATCGCCGGCGGCGAAGAGGCCGGTCGCGATCTGGTAGAGGTCACGCGGCCACACGAGGTGATAGGTGCCCGACGGCGACCACTCCGGGTCGTTGTTGCCGAAGCGCCAAGGCATGCTGGGCGAAGCGATGAACGCGCCGGGATGATGCTTGTCCTCGCTCGCGGCGAGCGTAAGCACTGACGCCTGATAGAGATCGCGCTCGTTTCGCGTCCGCAACGACGACGGCGCATCCTCGACTCGCCGGAGGTAACCGCGCCAGCCCTGGTCATAGGCGCGGGCGGTGTCACGCCAGCCTCGCCGTTGCGAGGCGCGTGCGTTGTCCAGCGCTGCCGAAGCCTTGCCGCCCATGCCGAGGGCAAGTGTGACGTGCCGCGCGCGGACGCCGTCGGCCGTGGTCTGTCCGGTGAGCACGACGTTGCCCTTCGCGGCTGTGGCGTACTCCGCCAAGCGGAACGTCTTGGCGAGCTGGGTGGCGCCGTCGGACACTCCCGCGTAGCCGACGCTCGTGTGTGTGAACGCCGGAGCCGCCGTGAGCGCGGCCGCATTGCTCGTGTCGTGCGCGATCAGTTCCGCTCCCGAAGCAGCGGCGGTGTCGTCGGAGCCGTTGTTGGTCAGGTCGGGATCGGCGACCGCATAGAGCTGGTACGGCTGCCCGGTCAGGGACGTGAAATCGACGTCGACCAGCACGGTGGGCCGCGCCGGATCGGTCACGTACGTCTTGCGGAGACTCCAGCGGTGCTGGTCGTCGATGATGGTCTGCTCGTAGGTCAGGCCGTCGAGACGGCGGACCCGCTGCGTACGCGCCGAGGAGTCGGTCACCGCGAAGCTGCGGCCGTCGGTGACGACGAACTCCAGCGAGCGGACGCTCGGCGTGGACAAATCGGGGTAGTACACCTCGGACATCCGGCCGCCCTGCAGCGTGAACCACACGTCGCTCGCCTTCTCGCGTGCGGTACCGAAGCCCGTCTTGTTCGCCGGAAGCCAGCTCGGATGCGAGCCGGGCGCGCCCGGCGCCTCGCCGGACGCCGCCGCCACGGCCGGGACCAGGCTCGTGACCAGCATCGCGGCCAACGCCGGAAGCAGGATTCTGCGCATAAGTGACCCCCAGGTCAGGGTTCTGCACCGTTACAGAACACCTGGAGATTCTGTCCGCAAACCCTCCCCCGCGCATGACCCGATCCGGTGAACCGGCAACCGGCTAGTCGAACTCCTTGGTGTCGAGCACCAGCCCGATGGGCTCGGGGATAGTGATCTTGCCGCCGAACGGCACGCCATGCGACGACTGGTAGTGACCATCCGCGGGATCGGAGAACAAGGTCACCAACGGCCCGGCCTCAGCGAAGCGATCGATCAGGAGATAGAGCGGAACCGGCGCCAAGGCGTACGCGCGCAGTTTTTCCACACGATCCGTCCTGGCATTGCTCTTCGAGACGATCTCCACGGCCAGCTTCGCCCTGTCTGCTGGGACAGGCATCGCATCCGGGAGTGCGGACAGCTCCGTCTCCGGAACAACGACGAGGTCCGGCTCGAAGAGCCGCCGGAGAGATGTCACGGACACCGCGAGCGTCTGATACACCCCCCACTCGGACGGCAGTACGCCGATGAGCGCTCGATGCACTCTCTCGGCGATCCTGTTGTGCCCGTTGCCGGGCGGCGGCGTCATGGTTATTCCCCCCTCGAGAATCTCGGCATGCCAGCCCTCCGGCACGTCGAGTTCCTGCCAGGCACGCAGCAGCGCGTCCCAGCTCCAGTCGTATTCCACAGCAGCGGCGCTCATCGAGCCCACCTCCCTCTGCACTGTTCGCCCAGGGTACCGCCGGAAACCGACAAGATCGGCGTTCCGGCGCGAACGGTCCGTTCGTGCTATCACAGCCCCCAGGGTTGAGTACTCGGGCTCGGCGTGGCATGGTCGGGGCACAACCTTGAAAAACCGCGGGAGCTCGCGCCATGGCGGGCTGAGAGGGCGGCTGGTGTCGATCAGGACACCCGGTGCCGCCGACCGCATGAACCTGACCGGGTAATGCCGGCGTAGGGAGTGAACGTCGTTGACGACGCTGGAGAACAATGCCGCCATCACGCCGACCGTGACCACCGGCCCGATCACCGGCTCACGGAAGGTGTACCACCAGACGGAATCCGGCCTCCGGGTTCCCGCACGGCGGATCGATCTCTCGAACGGGGAACACTTCGACGTGTACGACACGTCGGGCCCGTACACCGATCCGGACGCGAATATCGACGTCCACAGTGGACTTCACCGGCTGCGGGCTGGCTGGGCCGACGGGCGCGAACACAACACGCAGCTCGGCTGGGCCAAGGCCGGGGTGGTCACGCGCGAGATGGAGTACATCGCCGCGCGTGAGCGCTGCTCTCCCGAATTCGTGCGGGACGAGGTCGCGCGCGGCCGCGCGGTGATCCCGGTCAACCGCAGGCATCCGGAGAGCGAGCCGATGATCATCGGCAAGAACTTCCTGGTGAAGATCAACGCCAACATGGGGAACTCGGCCGTCTGGTCCTCTGTGGAGGAAGAGGTCGACAAGATGGTGTGGGCCACCCGCTGGGGCGCCGACACGATCATGGACCTGTCCACCGGGAAGCGCATCCACGAGACCCGCGAATGGATCCTGCGCAACTCACCGGTCCCGGTCGGCACCGTGCCGATCTACCAGGCGCTGGAAAAGGTCAACGGCGAACCGGAAAAGCTCTCGTGGGAGATCTACCGCGAGACGATCATCGAGCAGTGCGAGCAGGGCGTCGACTACATGACGGTGCACGCCGGCGTGCTGCTGCGCTACATCCCGCTGACCGCGCGCCGGGTCACCGGCATCGTGAGCCGCGGCGGGTCGATCATGGCCGCGTGGTGTCTCGCGCACCACCAGGAATCCTTCCTGTACACGCATTTCTCCGAACTGTGCGAGATCCTGCGTGAGTACGACGTCACGTTCTCCCTCGGTGACGGCCTGCGCCCGGGTTCGATCGCCGACGCGAACGACCGCGCGCAGTTCGCCGAGCTGGAAACGCTGGGCGAGCTGACGCACATCGCGCGCGAGCACGACGTCCAGGTGATGATCGAAGGCCCCGGCCACGTGCCGATGCACAAGATCAAGGAGAACGTCGAGCTGGAGGAGAAACTCACCGGCGAGGCGCCGTTCTACACGCTCGGCCCGCTCGCGACCGACATCGCGCCCGCCTACGACCACATCACCTCCGCCATCGGCGCGGCGCAGATCGGCTGGTACGGCACGGCGATGCTGTGCTACGTCACGCCGAAGGAACACCTCGGCCTACCCAACCGCGACGACGTCAAGACCGGGGTGATCACCTACAAGATCGCCGCGCACGCCGCGGATCTGGCCAAGGGCCACCAGTACGCGCAGGAGTGGGACGACGAGCTTTCCAAGGCCCGCTTCGAGTTCCGCTGGAACGACCAGTTCAACCTCTCGCTGGACCCGGACACCGCGCGGGCGTTCCACGACGAGACGCTGCCCGCGGAGCCGGCGAAGACAGCGCACTTCTGCTCGATGTGCGGGCCGAAGTTCTGCTCGATGCGGATCACCCAGGACGTGCGCAAGTACGCCGAGGAGCACGGACTGTCCACTGTGGAGGCCATCGAGGCCGGGATGGCGGAGAAGTCCGCCGAGTTCGCCGACCACGGCGGCAAGGTCTACCTGCCCGTGGTCGGTCAGTGACACCCACGCCACGCACCGCCCTCACCATCGCCGGATCCGATTCCGGCGGTGGTGCGGGCATCCAGGCCGATCTGCGCACGTTCTTCGCGAACGGCGTGCACGGAATGGTCGCGCTCACCGCCGTCACCGTGCAGAACTCGTTGGGCGTGCAGGGTTTCAGCGAGATCTCGGCCGACGTCGTCACCGCGCAGATCAAGGCGGTGGCCACGGACATGGGCGTGAACGCCGCCAAGACCGGGATGCTCGCGACCGCCGAGATCATCCAGGCGGTGGCGAAAACCCTCGACGAGGTCCACATCGGACGGTCGGCCGATGTGCCGTTCGTCGTCGACCCGGTGGCCGCCTCGATGACCGGGCATGCCCTGCTGCGCGAGGAAGCGCTGGAGGCCATCCGGACCGAGTTGTTCCCGCGCGCCACGCTGATCACGCCGAATCTCGACGAGGTCCGGCTGCTCACCGGCGTCACGGTGTCCGACGCGGCGTCGCAGCGGGTGGCGGCGGAGGCGTTGCTGGAGTTCGGTTCGACGTGGGTGCTCGTCAAGGGCGGACATATGCAAGACGCCGAGGACTGCGTCGACCTGCTCTCCGACGGCACGGAGTTCATCTCGCTGTCCGGACCGCGCTACGACACGGAAAACACACACGGCGGCGGGGATACGCTGGCCTCGGCGATCACGTCCTCGCTGGCGAAGGGCGCGGACGTGCCGACCGCGGTGGCCGAGGGCAAGCGGTTCATCGAACGCTGTGTCGCCGAGTCGTACCCGCTGGGCGCCGGGGTCGGCCCCGTCTCCCCCTTCTGGCGCCTGGCTCCCTAGCCGAAGGTCCGTGGGGGGGGCCCACCCGGGCCCCCACAACCCACAAGCGGCCCCCCACCAACAGCCCCACCCCCCGGGGGTTGGGTGAGGGGGGCGCATGGAC
>NZ_JBHYIQ010000075.1:0-7382 GCF_042739895.1 Amycolatopsis sp. NPDC059021 | reverse complement strand
CCGGGGGCGCGCCCCCGGACCCCCCCTGTGGCCGCCGCCCCCCCACGCCGTGGGCCGGGGGGCCCCCCCCCGCGGGACCCTGAGTCCCTCGAGGAGGCCCCCACGGATCGTCACCTCAGCGGGTGGTGACGTGCGGGGCGTCGATGGCCCAGTACCAGTTGTTGCCCGCGGCGTAGAGGCGCCAGGTGACCCGCATCGAGCGCGCGCCTGCCGGGACCGCGACCGACGCGGACGTCGGCGTCGCGAGGACGTCGCCACCCTTGTTCACGGTGCCGGATTCCGGGCCGTAGGCGAGCACGGACTGCTCGGCGCCGCCGTCGAAGGACACCGTCAGCGCGCCGCGCTGCGTGCCGTCCTGGCGGTAGTGCGAGACGAAGGCGATGTCCGCCCGCGCCGCCCCGGCGACGTCGATCGCCGGGGAGACCAGCGAAGAATCGAACGTTCCCTTCGACGACGGCGAGCCCTTGTCATCCCACTCGTCGGGGTCGGCGACGGCGAAGACACCGCGGGCGCGCACGTTCGCCTCGCGCTGCTGACCTGGCGCGGTCCGGGTCCAGAAGTCGTCGGTCGTGAAGGCCCAGCCCTGCCATTCCGTTGTCCCGGAAGGCATTCCGGACGCGTTCCGTACCGTCCACCCGCCAGGGCCGTCGTGGGTCCAGCCGAGAATCCCCGCCGGGACACCGGTTTCGTCCTGCCGCGGCTTCAGCACCGCGCTGTCGAACGCATCCGGCGGCACCGCGCCCAGCGGGTAGCCGTCGTACCCCGCGGGCGCGGCGATCCCCAGGTGCCGCAACACGGTCGGCGCGATGTCGACGATCTTCGGCTGCACGGCAGGAGTTCCCGGCGGGACAGCGCCGCCCGCGGCGATCACGAACGTCATGCGTTCCTCCGGGCTGTCACCGCCGTGGCCGCCCGCCGCGGTGTGACCGTGGTCGGTGCTGATCATGACGAGCCAGTCCTCGTTCGCCCGTCCGGCCCGCGCGTCGATCGCCGCGAGCAGGCGGCCGATCAGCGCGTCGTCGGTGCGCAGCGAGGCGGAGTATTCGGGCGAGTCGGCGCCATGCGCGTGGCCTGCTTCGTCCGTCTGTCCGAAGTAGACGAATGAGGCGTCGGCCTTGTCCTGCTTGAGATGTTTCTCGGCGTCGGCAGCGACCTGTTCGTCGGTCTTGACGTATCCGGCGGTGTCGCCGTCGAGCACGAACTTGCGGTCCTGACCGGTGCGCAGGATCTGGTCGCCGATCGGCTTCCAGTCCACCGCCGCGTACGTGTCGAGCGCCGGGTTCGCGGTTTCGGCCCGCGCCAGCCAGCTCGGATTGGCGGCCAGATTGTTGCCGTTGAAGGAGTTGTCCTTGACCTTGTGCTTGTCCGGCCACACTCCGGTGAGGATCGTGGACCAGCCCGGACCGCTCGAAGTCTGCGCCATCCCGCTGCCGTAGAGCGCGCTTCGTGCGGCGTAGCCGCGCTGTACGAGCGCGTGGACGTTGGGGGTGTCGGCGGCGAGAAGCTTGTCGAACCGAGCCCCGTCGAGGCCGATCACCAGGGCTTTCGGCGTTTTGGCCACCTGGGCCGCGGCGACCCCGGAAGTCAGCCCGGCGACCGCCACCACGGCCGCGGCCAGGCAGAGCGTTCTGCGCATGAACCCCTCCAGATAACTTGTTCGAACCAATTATCGGGAGCGTAAAGGCCTCACCTGTCCACCATGTGAACGTGCCGTGAAGGCCTCCTTCACAGGGCTGAGCGCTGTGAAGGAGGCCTTCACGGACCGCCAAAGATCAGCCGCGTGGGAGGACTTGCGGGAGCACGGTGGTCAGGCCGACCCAGTCGGCGGTGACCACGGACGCGTGCTGTTTCGCCAGTTCCGCCACGCGCCGGTTCGCCTGGTCGACGGTAGGGACGCGCCCGTCGATCGCGGGCTCGACGTTCTGCGCGTCGGTCATCACGAGGTAGTAGTGGTTGGCGTCGTACCAGGCGGGCCCGGTCTGCGTGACCCACGCCTTCGCGTCGCCGTCGAACACGACGAACCACGGCCGCAGCCCGGTGTCCGAGTACTTCGTACGCGGATCACCCGGCGCCACGCCGTGCACGGTCGGGAAGATGTTCGCCTCGCCGATCCGCCCGGACCCGGCGAGCGAACGCAGATAGCGCGCGTACTCGACGTCGGTCTTGAGCGTGTCGGCCGGATTCCCCTCTTCGACCGTTCCCGGGATGATCTCGGTGATCACCTTGCCCCGCAAGGCATCCATCGACGGCCAGTTGTCCGCCCGAGCCGCTTCGTCCAAAGTGGAATAACGGCCGAGGAGGTCAGCGGGGCGGAACGCCGCGGCGCCGAGGTGCGCGCGGAAGGTGGCGTCGAGTTCGTCGGGACCGAGGCCGTGGTTGTCCGAGAACCCGGTCTTCATCTCCAGCTTCAACGTGACCGGCGAGTGTCCCGGATGCGCGGCGAGCCAGAGCCGGATGTCGTCGAGGCAGTACTCCAGGTTCTTGTTCCGCCCACCGGAGTACAGCTGCGACGCCGAGGACGCCGCGACGCAGTTGTTGTCGTTCCCCAGCGGGTTCGAGTGACTGACCTTCCACTCGTGCGTGATGATGTCCGGCCAGACGTCCAGTTCGATCAGGGACGTCCCGGCGTCCAGCGAGCGCGCGAGGTAGTCGTACGCGCCCGTCTCGTAGGTGTTGTGCACACCGACGGTCGTCACGTGGGAGACCTTCGGGCTGTCCGCGTTCGCCGTCGCCCCGGAGAGGACCCCGGCCGTTACGAGAGCCACCGCGAGGACTGCTGAGGGAAGCTTCATCCAGAACTCCTTCGACCGAATGTGCAATAGCTTTCACTTTCGGCCGCCGTGATGGACTACTGGTGAAGAATGACTGACCGAATGGCTCAGACCGGAAGTCGGGGAGAAACATGAGTGAGAACCCCAGCCCGCCCTCGGCGCTGACGATCGCGGGCTCCGACTCGGGCGGCGCCGCCGGCCTGCAGGCGGACCTGCGGACGTTCCTCACCTGCGGGGTGCACGGCCTGGTCGCGGTCACCGCGGTGACCGTGCAGAACACCCTCGGCGTGCACGACAGGGCCGACCTGCCGCCGCACATCGTGGCCGGGCAGATCGAGGCCGTCGCGGCCGACATGGGCGTGGGTGCGGCGAAGACCGGGATGCTCGCCTCGGCCGAGATCATCCACGCCGTCGCGGCGGCGTGCGACAAGGCCGGCATCGGGCGCGACCGCAAGGTGCCGTTCGTCGTCGACCCGGTTGCCGCGTCCATGCACGGTCACCCGCTGTTCGACGAGGCCGGGCTGATCGCGCTGCGCGACGAACTCCTGCCGCGCGCCACCGTGCTCACGCCGAACCTCGACGAGGTCCGCCTGCTCACCGGCATGACCGTGACCGATCGCGAGCAGATGCACCAGGCCGCGATCGTGCTGCACCGGCTCGGGCCGAAGTACGTGCTGGTGAAGAGCGGGCACCTGGTGTCCGACCCGGAATGCGTCGACGTCCTGTTCGACGGCTCGACGTTCGTCGAACTCCCGGGCAGGCGCTACGCGACCCCGCACACCCACGGGGCCGGGGACACCATGGCGTCCGCGCTCACGGCCGGGCTGGCGCGCGGGATGTCCGTTGTGGAGGCGGCGCGGTACGGCAAGTGGTTCGTGTCCAACGCCGTCGAGCACGCCTACCCGATGGGGGCCAAGGTCGGCCCCGTCTCGGCCTTCTGGCGCCTGGCCCCTGAAGAACGCTGAAGGGGACTTTCCTCTCACCAGATGCGCTGAAGGGGACTTTCCTCGCATGTAACGCGACGAAAGTCCCCTTCAGCTCACTCGTCGGCGATGAGAGCCTCCAGGACGGGCAAGGCGGCGGCCAGCGCCTCGCGATGCTCGTCCGAGAGGCGATCGAGTCTCCGGTTCAGTTCCTGCACCCGCGTCGAGCGGACACCGGAGACCAGCCGCTCACCCTCCTCTGTGGCCTTCGCCAGCCACGCCCGGCGGTCCACCGGGTCCGACTCGCGGCTGACGTAGCCGGCCTCGACGAGCGAAGCCACGATCCGGGACATGGTCGCGGCGGCGACGCCCTCCTTGGCCGCCAGATCCCCGAGCCGCATCTGGCCGAGGTGCACCAGCGTGGCGAGCGCCGAGATGGCGCCGTGCCCGGGGCCGGGCACTCCCGCCTGCCGTAAAGACCGGGACAGCCTGCCCACGGCGAGGTACAACCTGCCCGAGACGTCCTGGACCGAAGTGGTGGTCACCGCTGGCTCCTTCTGCCCGCTGGAAAAGTGCCGTCAACCTTACGGCGCTCCGGACTCTTTCCGCGTGAAGGGACCGAGGATTCACCGAGGTGGACTCGAAGCATGCGCCCAAAAGCGCTGCGGGACACGTCCAGCTCCCCTGGCGAGCCGTCCCGCGAGCACCGCCGAACGCATGGCGGAGGCCATTTTTTCCGGATCCGCCGCGCGGGTCACGGCGGTGGAAAGCAAGACCGCGTCACAACCGAGTTCCATCGCGAGTGTCGCGTCCGACGCGGTACCGATTCCGGCGTCGAGGATGACCGGGACCGACGCACGGGACACGATCAGCTCGATATTGTGCGGATTCCGGATTCCCAGGCCGGTCCCGATCGGCGCGCCCAGTGGCATGACGGCCGCGCAGCCCGCCTCTTCCAGCCGCAACGCGAGCACCGGATCGTCGTTCGTGTACACCAGAACGGTGAATCCGTCGGCGGCGAGTTGTTCGGCGGCGTCGAGAGTTTCCAGCGGATCGGGCAATAACGTCCGATCATCCGCATGGACTTCAAGCTTGATCAGATCGGTATTCAACGCCTCGCGCGCCAACCGCGCGGTGAGAACCGCTTCGGCCGCCGTACGACAGCCCGCGGTGTTGGGCAATAACGCGATCCCGAGCCGGCGCAGCAATTCGAGAACTCCGGAGCCGCCCTCGGCGTCGGCGCGGCGCATCGCGACGGTCGTGAGCTCGGTGCCCGACGCGACGAGCGCACGCTCCAGCACGGCCAGGTTCGCCGCGCCGCCGGTGCCGATGATCAGCCGGGAGGACAGTTTGTACTCGCCGATGACCAGCTGGTCGCCGTCGTTGACGGTGTCGGTCATTTTCTCAACCTCCGTGTCCTGCGGGACACCCGCACCCGGTCGGCTGCCACGAGCGGCTTCGCGATTGTGGCTCATGTCAACCTCCTTGGACCGCGGTCAGTACGTCGACACTGGCGCCCTTGGGCACCACAGCGTCGGGCCAGTCGCCCCGGCGGACGACCTCGCCGTTCAGCGCGACCGCCACCCCCTGCCGGGCGGTGCCCAGCGCGTCGAGGACCTGGGCCACGGTCGCCCCGTCGGGGAATTCACGCCATTGGCCGTTGACCTGGATCTCCATCACACTCGTTCCCTTTCCCGCAGTCGCGCGGGCGAGGCCGCACCGACCCCGTCCGGCGGCGCCTCACCGGCCAGCCAGGCGACCACGGCGTCCGCGGTCACCGGGGCCATCAGCAGGCCGTTGCGGTGATGTCCGGTCGCGGCGAAGACGCCGTCGCCGAGTTCACCCACGAACGGCAGCGCGTCGAGACTTCCGGCCCGCAGCCCGGCCGCGGTCTCGACCAGCTCGTACTCGGCGATCGCCGGGAACACGCGCTCGGCGCCCTCCAGCAGCTCGCGTACGCCGCGCGCGGTCACGCTCTCGTCGAAACCGGCCTCGTACTGGGTCGCGCCGAGCACGAGTTCGCCGTCCGCACGGGGCACGAGGTAGATCGGCCGGCCCTCGACCAGCGCACGGACGGTGTTGACCGGCGGCGGCAGGCAGCCGCGGCGGGGCCGCAGCCGCAGGATCTCACCCTTGAGCGGGCGGACGGCGCCTGCCAGCAGCGGGTGCAGCCGTCCCGTCCACGCGCCCGCGGCGAGCACCACGGCGTCCGCGTGGACGTCATCGAGCGTGTCGATCCGGTCACTGTGGAACACCACCCCGCGCCCTCGGCAGGCGTGCTCGAGGGCCCGCAGGAGTTTCCTGTTGTCCACGGCCAGGTCGCCGGGCACCAGGAGTCCACTTCGGACGGACCCGATGCCGGGTTCGGCGCGGCGGGCCGCGCGGCCGGTGAGCGGCTCGGCGTCGCGGCCCAGCGACCGCAGGAACCCGGCCAGGATGTCCAGTTGCCCGGCGTCCGCGCTGTCGAGCGCGACGACGAGCGTGCCGTGCCCGGCGAGGCCGGGATCGACGCCCTCGGCGGCCAGCTCGCGGGCGAACTCCGGCCATCGGCGCAGCGACGCCTCGCCGAGGCGGAGGACGTCCTCCTCGCCCGGCCAGGCCTCGGTGACCGGGGCCAGCATGCCGCCGGCCACCCAGGACGCGCCGCGCCCGGGATCGGGGTCGTACAGGGTGACCCGGTGCCCTTCGACGGCGGCACGCCAAGCCGCGGCGAGCCCGATCACGCCGCCACCGATGATGGTCAACTCACTCATGCGATCGACTCGCTCCGCGAGACAGCGTCCAATCTTTTTTGGCGCATGACATTGATGATTCGCTCGCAAGCTTCGCTCATGGAATCACGCTCCCTGCGCCGGCATGACCCGGATCAGGTTCCACGGTCGGAGCGGTGCGGCTCCCTCTCAGCCCGTGCCTCGGGCTCCCGTGCGGACCACCCCACCGTAGCGCGCGGGTAACGTCCCCGCCATGCCCACCTCCACTGGCGACAAGATCCGCGCCCGGCTCGCCGATGCGCGGCTGTACCTGTGCACCGACGCGCGCACCGCGCGTGGCGATCTCGCCGAGTTCGCGGACGCCGCGCTCGCCGGCGGCGTCGACATCGTCCAGCTGCGTGACAAGACCGGGGGCGCGCCGCTGGAGGCCAAGCAGGAGATCAGTGCTCTCGAAATCCTCGCGGACGCCTGCTCTCGACACGGAGCACTGCTCTCGGTCAACGACCGGGCCGACGTCGCCTTCGCTGTCGGCGCCGACGTCCTGCATCTCGGTCAGGACGACATCCCGGTGTCGCTGGCCCGCCGGATCCTCGGCGACGACGTCGTGATCGGCCGGTCGACGCATTCGCCGGAGCAGGCCGCGGCGGCGGCCGGGGAGCCCGGCGTGGACTACTTCTGCACCGGACCGTGCTGGCCGACGCCGACGAAGCCGGGCCGGGACGCGCCCGGCCTCGGCCTGGTGCGCTCGACCGCCGCCTCTGGCACGTCGCGGCCGTGGTTCGCGATCGGCGGCATCGACCTCGACCGGCTGCCCGAGGTGCTCGACGCCGGCGCGTCCCGCATCGTCGTCGTCCGGGCGATCACCGAGGCCGAGGACCCCACCGCGGCCGCACGGGCACTCCGCTCGGCACTCCCCGCGTGAGCTGAAGAGGACTTTCCTCTCACCGGACGTGCTGAAGGGGACTTTCCTCGCACTG
>NZ_JBHYIQ010000074.1:0-53151 GCF_042739895.1 Amycolatopsis sp. NPDC059021 | reverse complement strand
TGGGAAGTCCGCATCACCACCGACGGACTCCCCGAATTCATCCCACCCGCCTGGCTCGACGCCACCCGCACACCACGACGCAACACCATCCACCTACGAACTTAAATGTGTCCTGTAAGACATCGGAGCCAGATGATGATGGCGGCGATGGTGAGTTCGGTGGTCGTCCGCCGTGGGAGCACTTGGTCCTACAGGTGAACCGGATCCTGCGTGTCCGCGATCCGTCGACTCACCCCGACCAACCACTTACAGGGCACGTGTACGACTGTACGGGCTCAGTCTTTTGTCCCGTTCGATGGGGTGTTCGGTGGCTTCGAGGTTCGATGCTGCCGCAGGTGTTGTCCTGGCGCATGGCAGGCTCGTGTCTCATGATCGACGATTTCGCGAAGGAGTACCTGCGTAGCGATCTGCGCCGTTCCCCGAGCCCCTGCCCCGACGGGACGACCTCGGACGATCAACGCCCTCGCCATCGACGCGCCCGGTCACGTGCCCTGGTGGCCACGCCCTGCCGTGATGCTGTTCAACGTCCTGGTGCACATGCTCACCGAGACCAGTCGGCACGCCGGACACGCCGACATCCTGCGCGAACAACTCGATCGCTCGACAGGGGCGACCGCTCACTTCGCGACCCAGCAGCACGACACAGCGTTCTGGGACGCCCGACGCGCCAAGATCGAGCAGGCCGCCACAGCAGCCGCCGCCAAGCTCGATCACGACCAGCTATAAACGACAAGCCAAGCCGATCATCCACAAAGGACCCGAGGCGCGGTCACGGCTGCCAGAGGCCGACGGCGATATCGTGCGTCTGTTCACTGAAGACGCCACTCGGGCTGGCGCGATGCAACAGCCGCCGCAGCTCGGTTTCGAACTCGGCTCGGTCGTCGCCGAACAGGTGAGGTGCCGAGCTGGACAACGAGAACACCGCCGCGACGAGATCTTCCGTCACACGCGTGACCACCCGGCCCGGGATCTCGATCCGCCGAGGCCCGGTGAATCCCGCGGCCCGGTAGATCTCGTCCTCACCGGAGGCCGTGCCCTGCGGCAGACAGCCCCGGCCCGCGCGTCGCACCGGGCCGAGGTACTCGCGCACCAGAGCCCCGATCGCCGAGTGCGGTGGACGCGGGTGTGGCAGTTCGGCGTCGCTCTCGACACCCTGGTGGGTCGTCGCGTGGACGTGCGCGCACACTCCGCCGTCCGCCAGCATTCCGCGTACCACAGCGGCGACCTTGGGCCGGTCCAGCCAATGAAACGACTGGGCGAACGTGACCAGCCTGAAGGTGCCGAGCCCGGCGGGAAGTTCCTCGGCACGCAGCCGCAGCCAGCGAGCGGTGCGAATCCCAGCCTCGGCGGCGGACCGCTCGGCCTGGTCGAGCATGTCCCGGTCGGCGTCGAGCCCGATCGCCTCCTCGAACAGCCCGGCCAGCGGCAGCGTCAGCGAACCGGGACCACAGCCGACGTCGAGGAGACGACCGGAACCGTCAAGGCGCAGCTCGCTCACCAGCGCATCGACGAGGGCCTTCGGGTAGGCCAACCGGCCTCGCGCGTAGTACGCGGCACTGCCGGAATAGAGCGACGCATCCCATTCCCACGTATCCCCACTCACACCGGCAGCGTAGCGACAGCGGTGTCCTTTGTGGATGCCTCGGTGAATCAGCGGCCGTTCGAGCGCAAGACGGAGATGGCTTTGACCGTGGCGTGACCACGCCATTCGAGCGCCGCGGCGGCCGAGTAGCTGGTGAAGTCGACGGCCCAGCCGCCGTCCTGGCGCTGTCCGCGTTCCAGGCGGTCGAGGTCGTCCGACACGGCTTGGGGGTCGAGCAGGTCCCTGACCGGTCGCCCTGGCTCGGGCGCGTAGTCGAGAAGATGCAGCGTTTCGCCCTCGGCCCCGCCGACTACGGCGACCGCGCCGTCCCGGGGAACGAACTGTCCAAGGTGGACGAGCAGCTCGCGCGCCTCCTCGTGCGTATCGGTTGCGATGTCCAGGAATTGGAGCGCGAACGAGAGCACGTACGCGAACGGGGCTTCGTCGATCCGGCGGATCGCGTCGAAGCAGTAGCGCGTCGCCTTCGCCAGCCACGGATGGTCTGGGATGGTCTTGTCCCACCGCGCCGCGCGATAGGCCTGCGCGGTCACCGCGGCCGTGATCTGCAGCGAGGACTCCGCGGGGTCCGCGTGCACCCAGAACGGCGCGCACGCCGTCGGGTCGCCGATCGGGAGGGCGAAAGGCAGTCCGCCATCGGGCAGTGTCGCGGAGTCCAGCCAGTCGAGGAGGGCGGCGACGTGCGGCGAGGTCGCGGGGCCGGCGTCGGCCATGGCCTCGAACGCATGCAGCGCGCCTCCCGGCTGGCTCTCCGTGGCACGAAGGTCCGGTTCGAGCCCCCAGCCGTAGCCACCATCAGGGTTCCGGTAGGCGTCGAGCCCGTCGATGACGGCCTGACGAGCCGCGTCGTTGTCGGTCGTGACGGCTTCGAAGCGCCGCCGGTCGAGAACTCGCGCGTGCGAAGCCATGAACGCTCCGGCGCGACCAAGATTGATGCTCATACGAGAACCTTGTCATCGATCGACGGCGTCAGGATTGAACGAAACGGCCAGCCAGCGCGGCGGGTGTCCGGCCGGCGAGCAGGTTGCTCTCCCGGGTGAAGTGGGCTTGGTCGGCGTAGCCCGCCGTCGCCGCGGCGTCGCTCAACGGCAGGCCCGCTCGCACCAGATGGAGTGCGTGCTGGAAACGGTGAATCCGCGTGAGTGTCTTGGGGCCGTAGCCGAAGAGCCGGTTGCTGAGCCGGCGCAAGGACCGCTCCGGCAGGCCGTGCAACTCCGCCATCTCCCGCACGCTCAAGCCTTCGCGGGCCGCGCGGTCGAGCGAGGCCGCCTCGCGCAGGAGGGAACGTTCCGGATCTGCCTGTGTCCACAGGGCGATGAAGACCCGCTCGAGCGCATCGGCCGCGTTGTCCTCGAAGGACCAGGTGCCGGGCAGCGAGACGAACTCCGACAGTTCGGCGCGCTGGTCGGTCAGTTCGTCCGCCGGCACACCGAGGAGCGCGTAGGCCACGCCAGGCGCGAATTGCAGGCCCCACGTCACCTCGCCCGCCCGTGTCTCCATGATCATCGTCCGGGTGTCGGCTCCCGCCACGACGAGACGATTCTGGAACCACATCAGATCCATCACACCATCGGGGACGACGTGCTTTTCCGGGCCGTCGGAGGACACGCGCCACAGCGTCGCGCCGGTCCGGGCGCCCCGTCGTGTCGCGTAATTCCCCATACTGCCGTCCTTTTCAGCCGATCGCGGTCCGATAGGGACGGAAGAACTCACGCAGTTCCTCCGCGTAGAGCTCCGGTTCCTCGAACGGCGCGAAATGTCCGCCCCGCGCGGGCTCGGTCGCCCGCACGACGTTCGCCGTGCGTTCGAGCCACGCTCGCGGCGGACGGACGAGATCGCCACGGAAGATCGAGAAACCGGACGGCACTTCGACCCGGCGAGCGAGTTGCGCCGGCGGGATCAGCGAGTTCGCGCGGTACATGCGCATCGCCGAGCCGATCGTCTCCGTGAGCCAGTAGAGCGTGACGTTCGTGAGGATCTCGTCCTTGGTGAAACGCCGCTCGATGTCCCCGTCGCAGTCGCTCCACGACCGCAGCTTCTCGACGATCCATGCCGCGAGCCCGGCCGGCGAATCGGTCAGCCCGAACGCGGCCGTCTGGGGTTTCGTGCGGTGCATGGCGGCGTAGGCGCCCTCGGCCGCGCTCCAGCCCGCGACGTCCTCGATCCAGGCACGTTCCTCCGGCGTGAGCTCTGCCGGATCGCCGGTGAAGACGGGCACGCCCGCGTCGGTGCGGTGCACGGCCACGACCCGGTCGGCGTGATCGAGGGCGAGATAGCGGCTCACGTGGCTGCCGAGGTCCCCGCCCGCCGCGCCGAACCGCGGATAGCCGAGAACGTCCATGAGTTCGGCCCACAGCCCGGCGACGGCGATGGAGTCGAGAGGTGTGGCGGGACGCTCGGAATAGCCGTAACCCGGGATGTCGGGCACGACCACGTCGAACGCGTCGGCGGGGTCACCGCCGTGCGCGCCGGGATCGGTGAGGAGCGGGATGACCTTGGTGTAGCGCCAGAACGAGTCCGGCCAGCCGTGGCTGAGGACCAACGGCAGGACGGGCCCGCCCGGCGCGACGGCCCGGACGTGTACGAAGTGGACGCCCAGGCCGCCGAGCGGGACGCGGAAATGGGGGAACCGGGCGAGCGCCGCCTCCTGCGCCTGCCAGTCGAACTCGTCCGCCCAGTAGGCGACGAGCTCACGGAGATAGCCGAGATCGGTGCCGAGCGACCACCCGGCGTCCTCCGGCGCGTCCGGCCAGCGCGTCCCCCGGAGCCGCGCGCGCAGGTCCTCCAGCACCGCGGGAGCGGTCCGCGGGACGAACGGCTCGGGACGAGGCGGAGTGTCCGACATGGCCCCAGTCTATGGGCTGTGCCGCCACGTAAGGACGCACCGGCGCCCGGCTTCATACCCGCCCCGAATGTGACGTAGTTCACGTCCGTTTTGTCCGATCACCGGGGTCTCCCGCGCCGCCATGATGCGAAGCGACGTGAGGAGAACCGATGACCGACAAGGCGAAGACACCGAAGTTCCCGATGCCCCGCGCCGCGGGGTGCCCATTCGACCCGGCACCGGAGCTGGCCCGGCAGGCGCCGGTTTCCCGGGTGCGGCTGTGGGACGGCAGCACGCCGTGGCTGATCACCCGGTATGCGGACGTGCGCGCACTGCTGGCCGACCCCCGGGTCAGCGTCGACGTGACGTGGCCCGGCTTCCCGCACACCAACGCCGTCAGCAAGGCCCGTGACACGCGGATGAAGACGTTGATGCAGCTGGACGCGCCCGAACACACCGCTCAGCGGCGGCTGCTGACCGCGGACTTCACGATCCGGAAGATGACCGCCCTGCGGCCCCGGATCCAGCGGATCGCCGACGCGCTCGTCGACGACCTCCTGGCCGGGCCGAACCCGGCGGATCTCGTGGCCGCCTTCGCCCTGCCGCTGCCGTCGCTGGTGATCTGCGAGCTGCTCGGCGTGCCCTACGCCGACCGCGACTTCTTCCAGCGGGTGGCCCGCACCCTCGTCATGGACGAGCCCGACCCCGAGCAGGCGATGGCCGCCAGCGAAGAGCTGAACGCCTATCTCGAGGATCTGGTGGCCACGAAGGCCGCCGACCCGGAGGACGACCTGCTCAGCAGGCTGGCCGTCGAGCAGTTCCGGACCGGTGCGATGACCCGGCGCGAAATCGCCGTGCTCGGGCAGCTGCTCATGGTGGCCGGGCACGACACCACCACCGCGATGATCGCGCTGGGCGTCACCGCGTTGTTCGCGCACCCGGAACAGCTCCGCGCGGTCCGCGACGGCGACCCCGAAGTGGTGGCCGGCGCGGTGGAGGAACTGTTGCGCTACCTGTCCATCACGCACACCGAGGCCCGCCGCGTCGCGCGGGAGGATCTGGAGATCGGCGGCACACGCATCCGCGCGGGCGAGGGCATCATCGCCGTGAAGAGCACCGCCAACCGGGATCCCGCGGCCTTCCCGGACCCCGGCATGCTCGACGTCGGGCGCAAGGCCCGTCACCACGTCGCCTTCGGCTACGGCACACACCAGTGTCTCGGCCAGGGCCTCGCCAGGGTCGAACTGCGGATCGCCTATCGCACCCTCCTCCGGCGGCTCCCCGCGCTGGCCCCGGCCGTACCGCTGGAACGCCTGGCGTACAAGGAGAACGCGGTCTTCTACGGGGTGCGGGAACTGCCCGTCACCTGGTGACCCGACGAGTGATCCGATGACCGGCACACGAGTTGAAGCGGGAAAGCCCGCGCTTCCAGGGTGAATTCCCCACCGGTTCCCCAAGAAACCGGATTACCGTTGACACCGTTCCCGCCGTCCTTCTACGTTCATCCCCGGAAGACATCGGATGTCCTGGCGCCGAGGCCGCAAAGTCTCGGCGCCCCTCCGCCGGCCGATGTGACCCCTGTCGATCCGCCGTCAGGAAGGACACACCGACGATGACGGACTCCCAGCCCCGGCCCGGCGGATTCCCCAGGCGGACGGCCCTGCGCACCCTGGCCGTCTCCGCCCTCGCCGCCCCGATCGCGCTCAGTCCCCTGTCCCGCGCCGTCGCGGCACCCGCGGCCGCGCCGCTGTGGCATCCGAACCCGGCGACGGACGGCACGAAGGCCTTCGAAGGCATCGAAGCCGACCGCGGCCACCAGCATCCGGGCCGCAAATACGTCTACGTCGAAGGCGATCACTACCGGTTCGACATCTGGGCCGACGACCGCGACACCACCGGCGGCGGCGACCGCCAGCGCACCGAGGTCAAGGGCATGGTGCAGAACGGCACCGCGCTGAAGATGCGCGACGGCGAGACGTGGACGATCTCCTACGAGATGTACGTGCCGTCCACTTTGCACGGCACCAGCAAGTTCACCCACATCTTCCAGACCAAGACGCCGTCGACCAACGGCGGTCCGTGGGTGACCCTCGACCTCACCCGCGACGGCGGCACCGAGCTGATCCAGGCCCGCGCCTACGCGAATCCCGGTTCCCCGTCCATCGCCTCGACCCGGCTCGCGCCGCTGCGCGACAAGTGGATCACCGTCGAGTGGACGCTGACCCCCGGCTCGAAGGGCGCGGCGGCGTGCGTCATCCGCGACGGCACCGGTCCTGGCGCGCCGGTCGCCGTGCAGGGCAGCCGCACCGGCGTGACCATCCCTGACCAGGGTGACTACGTCCGCCCGAAGTGGGGTATCTACCGCTCGGTCCAGAGCGCGAAGACCGACATCATCGACACTCATCTGCTGTTCCGCAATTTCCAGGCGGGCCGCAAGTAGCGCTCCCGAAACGTCCACTGTGGATCGACGAGATCCCGGCGCCGCCCGCCCCAGTCTGCCGCCATCACACGAAAATGGTCCTACCCAAGGAGAATCCATGGCCCGCAACCCCCTGTTCCGGAGATTCGGCGTACTGGCCGCCGCCGGGCTGCTCACCGTCGGCGGCGGGCTGGTCGCCTCGTCGGCCAGCGCGGCCGCGGGGACGCGGACGCTGACGGCGTCGTCGCCGGACGAACTGTCCGCGGCACTGGCACGGGCGCGGCCGGGCGACCGGGTCGAGGTGGCCGCGGGCGCTTACGACAGCGGCCCGATCCGGGTGGGACGTTCGGGCACCGCGCGGGCGCCGATCACGATCGCCGCGGCCACGCCGGGGCGGACGCGGTTCACCGGGGCGGGCGGGCTGGACCTGACCGGCGTGTCCCACGTAGTGGTGGAAGGCTTCGTTTTCGCCAACGACGCGGGGCTCACCGTGCCCGGTGACGCCGCGGGCGACCGGGTGACGCGGAACGTGTTCGAGGGCAACCCCGGCAAGGCGGATCTGACCGTCAAGGCCGACGACACCGAGGTCGACCACAACACGTTCCAGAACCGCACCGAGGAGGGCGTGTTCCTCCAGGTCGTCGGGCCGGGCGCGAAGGACATGGCGCAGCGGGTCCACGTGCATCACAACTACTTCTTCAACCACCAGTTCAAGGGCACCAACGGCGGTGAGTCGATCCGCTTCGGCCTGTCCGGCAGGCAGCACGCCGTCGCGAAGGGGCTGATCGAGAACAACCTGTTCGAGAAGGCCGACGGCGATTCCGAGGCGATCTCGGTGAAGTCGAGCAACAACGTGGTGCGGTACAACACGATCGTCAACAGCCGCGGCACGCTGTCGATGCGGCACGGGTGGGATTCGCGCGTCGAGGGCAACATCCTCATCGGCGGCACCACCGGCATCCGCTTCTTCGGCAACAACCACGTCGTCGTCAACAACGTCGTGGAAGACACCGCCGGGACGGCGATGGAATTCGGCGGCGGCGAGGTCCGCGACGACACCACGAGCGGCACCAACCACGACGCCGCGGACCACTGCCTGGTCGCCTTCAACACGCTGTCCGGCTCCGGCGCGCTCATCTCGTACGGGAGCGGCAAACCGTTCCCGCCGTCGGACGACACGCTGGCCGACAACGTCCTGCTCGGCAAGGGCCAGGCCGCGGCCAAGGGCACCGGCACGTCGGCGCACTTCACCGGCAACATCCTGTTCGGCTCCCCCGCCGGCAGCCTGCCCGCCGACGCGTACCGCACGATCGACCCGAAGCTGACGCGGGACGCGCACGGGCTGCTTCGCCCCGCCGCCGGCAGCCCGGTGATCGGCGCGGCGACCGGCTCCTTCCCCCAGGTCACCCTCGACATCGACCAGCAGGCCCGGCCCGCGGCCAAGGACGTCGGCGCCGACCAGTACAACGCCGCCACCCCGGCCCGGCCGCTGACCAAGGCCGACGTCGGACCGGCCGCGCCGTGACACCCGGGTCCGGGGCCGCCCGCGCGGCGGCCCCGGACCTCACGGACACTTCTGCACCAAACGAGTGAAAATCCGGCAAATTATTCACTCGATGGTGTAAATGCATGGCCGTCGTGCGGTAAGGACGGTACATGCGACGCCTGGGGAGCAGTCTCGCGCTGTTGATGACACTGCTGCTGGCGGCGGGGATGCTCGCCCCGGCCTCGGCGGCACCGGCCCCTGCCGGACGCCAGTTGCTCGCGGAGGGCATGGGGTCCTACCCCCGGCTCCTCCGGCTGGCGCACGGCGGTCCGGTGCGCAACGGCCGGATCATCGCGGCGATGACCAGCGAGGACGGCCGCGGCCGGTTCGCGCCGGTCTTCCAGAGCCTCGACGAGGGACGCAGCTTCCAGAAGATCGGCGAAATCCGCGACCCCGAGGGTGCCGCCGGGATGTGCTGCGGCACGCTGTACGAGCTGCCGCGGCGGGTCGGCGACCTGCGGGAAGGCACCCTGCTCTGGGCCGCGAGCTACGGCCAGAACGCGGGGCCGGGCCGCCGGATCGGGATCAAGATCCTGGCCAGCAAGGACGGCGGCCGCTCCTGGCAGTTCCTGTCCGAGGCGGCCCGTTCGCACAACCACGACGGGGTCTGGGAACCCGAGCTGACCGTGGACGCGGGTGGCACGCTCTGGCTGCATTTCGCCGACGAGACCGAGGCACCGCGGTTCGCCCAGGTGCTCAACCGGGTCGCGTCCACCGACGGGGTGCACTGGGGCACCAAGCAACGCACCATGGCGATCCCGCCGGACCGGGTCCGCCCCGGGATGCCGATCGTGCGCGGCCTGCCGGACGGCCGGTTCTACTTCGGCTACGAAATCTGCAACTTCGGCTCCCGCTACTGCGATCCGTACTACAAGATCTCCGCGGACGGTGCGAATTTCGGTGATCCGGGGGCGCCGGGTGCCCAGATCGGCACCGCGAGCGGCAATCATTTCCAGCACGCGCAGACGGTGACGCTGTTCCCCGGCGGGCCGAAGGGCACCCGGTTGCTGATGGTCGGCCAGATCTTCGTGGACGCCAAGGGGAACCCGCTGCCCGGCAACGGGAAAACCTTGCTGGCCAACGACAATCTCGGCGAAGGCCCGTGGTACGAACTGCCCGCGCCGGTCGCGGTCGGCAAACCGTACAACGACTGGTGCCCGAACTACAGCTCGACGCTGCTGCCGGTGGACGGCGGGGCGAACGTGCTGGAAATCGCCGCGGACTACGACAACGGAACCTGCCGCGCCTACTTCGGCAAGGGACCGGCCGCCGCCGCGGGAGGCAGGCATGCGTGAGCCGGTCCTCCGCAGACGGACGGTGTTCGCGCTGGCCGGAGCCGCCCTCGTCACGACGTTCGGCGTCGCGGCCCCGGCCGCCGCGGCGCAGGTCGTGACCGTCGACGTCGGTGATCGCCCAGGCCCTCTCGCGGTGAACTCGGCCACCGGAATCGTGTACGTGGCCAACTCCGCCGCCGGTACCGTCTCGGTGGTGGACGGCCGGTCCACCACCGTCACCGCGACCGTCCGGGTCGGCGACGGGCCGGGCGGCGTCGCGGTGAACGAGGCCACGAACCGGGTGTACGTCTCCAGCCCGGCGGCCGGCACGGTCACCGTGCTCGACGGCCGGACGAACAAGGTGCTCAGCGTGGTCGGCGCGGGCGCCGGTGCCTCGGCGCTGGCCGCGGACGAGGCGGCGAACAAGATTTACGCGGCCAGTGCGACGTCCGGTTCCGTGGGCGTCATCGACGGGATCAGCAGCACCCTGATCGGCACCGTGCCCGGACCGGGCCAGGGTTTCTCCGGGGTGAGCGTGGATTCCGGACGGCACCTGGCGTATCTGTCCAGCCTGTACACCGACACCGTCGAGATCCTGGACCTCGCAGGCAACGCCTTCACCGGGAGCGTCAAGGTCGGCAAGGGCCCGGCCGGGCTCGCCGTGCACCCCGCGTCCGGCCGGATCTACGTGAGCAACTCCGGAATCCACCACCTCTCGATCGTGGACGGGGCGAGCCGGACCGAGCTGCCGCACGTGCTGCTGCGCAGCGCGGCCTCCTCGGCCGCGGTGCACCAAGGAACGAACACGGTTTACACCAACGGCGGCCCGAACGGGGTCGTGAAGATCGACGGTCTGCTGAGCAAGCTCACCGGGGAACTGTCGCTCGGCATCAACCCCGGCGACGTCGCGGTCGACCAGCGCACCGGCACGGTCTACGTCACCGATCCGCTGCACGACCTCGTCTCGGTGATCACCGGCTTCTGACCCCGTCGCGCTCGGCCTCCCCGCAGCACCGGCGAGCAGCGTCCACAGTGGACTCGAAGGTGGGTCGCCGGGGTCACTGTTGCGCATCGGAGCGGTACCGGCTATCCTGACCTTGCTTCTCATGGATGTCGGCCGTCGGCCGCCCAGGGAGCATCCCCTCACCGGAATCCTCTCAGGACCGGTTCTCGATCGCGGCTTTCTTCTGTTCACCGCCGCCTCATCTCTGTTTGGGAGACCCCTATGTCTTTTCACGGAATCCTTGACGTACAAGGAAAATCCTGGTTCGTCCGGGTCGGCTACGCGGCCGCCCCCGACGACGTTCCCCTGCCCATGTCCGTGGTGCGCCGGTACGGCTTGCGCCGCGGCGACGAAATCACCGGTACCACCGACGAGATCACCGCCGTGAACGGCGCCGATCCGGTGCCGAAGCGGCCGAACTTCGACGAACTCGTCCCCGTCCATCCGCACGAACGGATCCTGCTCGAAACCGGGCCACGGCCGCTCACCACGCGGCTGATCGACCTGGTCGCCCCGATCGGCAAGGGCCAGCGCGCGCTCGTGGTGTCCCCGCCCAAGGCGGGAAAAACCATGATACTGCGGGACATCGCGGACGCGGTCGCGAAGAACGCCCCCGAATGTCACCTGATGGCCGTCCTCGCCGACGAACGGCCGGAGGAGGTCACCGACATGCGCCGCTCGATCCGCGGCGAGGTCGTCGCGTCCACTTTCGACAATCCGCCCGCGCACCACACGGCGGTCGCCGAGCTCGCCGTCGAACGGGCCAAAAGGCTTGTCGAGCAAGGAAAGGACGTCGTCCTGCTGCTCGATTCGCTCACCCGGCTCGGCCGGGCCTACAACCTCGCCGGCCGTGCTTCCGGCCGCATCCTCTCCGGCGGTATCGACGCCTCCGCGCTGCATCCGCTCAAGCGGATCCTCGGCGCGGCCCGCGCCGTCGAGGACGGCGGCTCGCTCACCATCATCGCCACCGCCATGGTCGAAACCGGCTCGCTCGCCGACACGGTGTTCTTCGAGGAGCTCAAGAGCACCGGCAACGCGGAGCTCCGGCTGGACCGCAAACTCGCCGAACGCCGGATCTTCCCCGCCGTGGATCTCGCCGCGTCGAGTACCCGCCGCGAGGAACTGCTGATACCGGCGGACGAACTCGCCGTCCTCCACGGCGTGCGCCGCGCGTTGTTCGGCCGCGAAGGCCAGCACGCCACCGAACTGCTGCTCGACCAGCTCCGTAAGACCGGCTCGAACGCCGAGTTCCTCCACCGCGTGTCCGGCTCGGTGCCCTCCTCGCTGCCGAAGGCGGCATGAACCACAGCCCACGCCGCCCGCGTCCGGCACGCCTCAGTGGACTTCGTTCAGCTTCCCCGTGGCGACGTCGAAAACGAAGCCACGAACGGAGTCCTTCCGGGGAATGAAGGGACTGGTGCGGATCCGGGCGATGGACTGGCGGACGTCCTCGTCCAGATCGGTGAAGGCCTCGGAGGCCCACGCGGGCTTCAGGCCGACGTCCTGCTGGATCGAGGCCTTGAAAGCGTCATCGGTGAAGGTGAGCATGCCGCAGTCGGTGTGGTGGATGAGGATGATCTCCTCGGTGCCGAGCAGCCGCTGGCTGATGGCGAGCGAACGGATCTCGTCCTCGGTGACCACACCACCCGCGTTGCGGATGACGTGCACCTCGCCTTCCGCGAGGCCGAGAACCCCGTAGACATTGATACGGGCGTCCATACAGGCGAGGACGGCGACGTGCTTGGCGGGCGGCAACGGCAGCGGCCCGGTGAAGCTCGCGGCGTATTCGGCGTTGTTGGCCAGAAGTTCGTCGGTGACCGACATGATGATCCTTCCGCGCGAAGGGTGGACGGACCGAGTGGACCGCTGCTCGCGGCCACGCGCAACGGTGTCCAGGAGCTGAGCCGGAATGTCCGGAATCCCGGCGAACCCCTTGACCTGCTCCGCCAAACGGACTATGGCTCAAATCACGTTCGACACCGGTAAAAGACGCGCGCCCGGAAGCGATACCCTCCTGAGGCAGCTGATCGGCGATAGCAGCCGCGGCTATGTAGTAGGGGGAACCATGCATTTCGACCTGAGAATTCACGCAACTCCATTATGAGCAATCGTTTACCCGACCTGATTTCGCCGCCTCGGAAGACCGTTCTCGCCCAGCGGGCCTGGGTTTATCTGGGGCTGGTCACGGTCACCCTGCTCAATGTCATCTCGTACGCGAATGTCGAGCGCGACGCGCACCGGAAAGCGTGGGGCGACGCGGTCAACTACTTCCGGATGTCGGAGCAGACCGGCGCCCCGGTGGACAATCCCTTCGCGCTGCGCATGCTCAGCCCGTGGCTGGTACACCGGGCCCATCTGCTCACCGGGTTCTCGCTGGACACGCTCTGGCTCGGCCTGACCATCGCCGCCACGCTGGCGGCGGTCATCGTCTTCTTCGAGTTCCTGTGGCGCCACCTGAACCTGCGCCTGTTCACCGCGGCGCTCGTCGCGGCCGCGCTGGCCTGCACGTTCTGGTACGCGCCTTACGCGTTCTCCAACCCGTACCTCGTCGACCCGCTGAACAACCTGCTCTACGTGTGCGCGATCTGGGCGGCTTTCCGGCGCAGGCTCGTCCTGTTCACGGTGTTCGTCATCGTGGGCTCCCTCAACAAGGAGACCACGCTGCTGCTCGCCCCCCTCTACCCCCTTCTGGTGTGGACGCAGGAACGCACGCTGCGCCACCGCGGTGTTCTCGGTGGCATCGCCGCCCTGGTCGTTTCGGGCGCCGCCTACTTCGGCTACCGGCTCTGGGCCCAACATCTCATCGGCGGCGACTACGGATTCGGCACCGGACAGGCGAACGCGAGCCTGCTCGACAACATCAGGTTCGCGTTGTCGGCGAACAAGGGGACCGATCAGCTCGAACTGTTCACGACGTTCCACTTCCTCTGGCTGATTTTCGCCTACGGGCTCTACCGGCTCTATCGTGCCCACGGCCTGCGCAGCGAACTGCTGGTCGCCAGCCTGTGGCTGTTCGCCTGCTGTGTCGCCGGGCGGCTCGTCGCCACCGACACCGCGCGGGTGATCGTGATGATGGCCCCGCTCGTGCTGGCCGTGACCGCGGTCGTCCTCGACCGCCAGCGCGGAGAACACCGGCGGGCATGGGTCGGGCTGCTCCTGTTCCTCTACGTCGCGCTCAGCCTCCGCTGGATTCCGGCACCGGCCAGCCTCGTGCTCGACGTGGCGGGCGCGGCCGGGTTCGTCGTGCTCGCGACCTTCCCGGTGCGAAGCCGGTCAGTCATCCCCACGTTCGGCCGGCCGGCCTCGGATGACCAACCAGCCTCGGAAGACGAATCGGCCGCGTGAGCTCCGGCCGGTTCCACGGCTCGAGCTACCACGCGACCGGCATCGTGCGCGGCCCGCGCACGATCATCCGGGTCTTCCACTCGATCTCACCTGCCCGCCGCAGCCGCGGCATCTTCGCCATCAGCGCGCCGAACGCCTCCTGGAGTTCCAGCCTGGCCAGCTGAGCACCGAGGCAGTGGTGCAGGCCGTGGCCGAACCCGAGATGCCGGTTGTCCGCCCGGTCGAACCGCAGCACCTCCGGTTCGTCGAACCGGAGCGAGTCGTAGTTGGCCGACCCCACCGAGGCCAGCACCGGCTCACCCGCGCGGACGAGGACCCCGCCGACCTCGACATCCTCGGTGGCGTAGCGGGCGAAAGCCGCGCCGATCCCGAGCGGAACGTAGCGCAGCAACTCCTCTACCGCCGCCGGGATGCGCTCCGGAGCGGCACACAACTCGGCGTACCGCTCGGGCTGTTCGGTCAGCGCGTAGGCGAAATTGGCGATCTGGGTCGCGGTGGTCTCGTGGCCGCCGACCAGGATGGCGATGGAGACGTCGATCAGTTCCTGTTCGGAAAGCCGGTCGTGCAGGTCCCGCGCCTCGATCAGCGCCGTGATCAGGTCGTCGGCGGGTGTGGCGCGGCGCTTCGCGGCGTGTGCCCCGATGTACGCGCGCAGTTCTTCGCGGTTGGCCTGGTACTCCTCGGCGGTCAGTGAACTCGTGGACAGCAACGCGTCGCTCCACACCTGGAACCGGGGACGATCGTCCGACGGAACGCCGAGCAGTTCGCAGATCACCGCGACGGGCAGCGGCAGCGCGAAGTTCTCCACCAGATCGGCGGGAGATCCGCCGGCGATCATCCCGTCGAGCAACGCGTCCGCGAGTGAGCGCACTCTCGGCCGCAGCGATTCGACCCTGCGCACGGTGAAGGCCTTGGCCACCAGCGTGCGCAGCCTGGTGTGATCGGGCGGGTCCTGATCGAGGAACCCGGCTCCGACCTGGCCAGGAGTGGCTCTCGGTTCGTCTCGCCCGGTCGCGGCCGCCCTGCTGAATCTGCGATCGCCGAGCACGAACCGGACGTCGGCGTACCGGGTGGCCAGCCACGCGGGCTCGCCGTACGGCAGCCGCACCCGCACCATCCCCTCGCGGGACCGGGCCTCGGCGTAGGCGGGATCCATGGTCAGCCCTCGCGGGCTGTTGAACGGGTAGCTGACGACGTCGGCAGTGGTCATGGCCGGGAACTCCCTTGATCGGCGGGAATTGCGCGAGCGACCTTTCGAACGTAGGGAGGTCCCCGTCGAGCGTCAACGGGCCAAGCGGGTGCCCGTGGCGGCCACCGATGTATCCACAAAGGACAGCTAGCGGAGGCCGTCGAGGATCACCGACAGCTTGGCCAGCAGCGACTCTCCCAAGGGCGCGGGCGTTTCCTGGCGAAGCCAGCGCCCCAGGGTGCACAGATAGCTGTCGAAGATGACCTCCGCGGCCAGCTCCGGGTCCACGGCGCGGTCGAATTCGCCGTGCTCCTGACCGAGCCGGATGCTTTCGGCGAACGCGTCCGGCGGGGGTTCGCCGACCATCATGTCCATGCTGATCGCGAGGGTGGCGGCGAGCGTGTCCCGGAGGTGCCGGTCGTCCTCGTTGAACCCGGCCAGTGCGCGCAGGTAGGCGGCGAGCTGCTCGGCGGCGGGAGCCTGCCGGAAGGCGGTCTCGGTCATCAGCTCCCGCAGGCGTTCGCGCCGGTGCTCGACCCACGCCTTGACGAAGTCTTCCTTGCGGGGGAAGTAGTTGAACGCGGTCTGGCGCGCGACGTCGGCGCGCTGGGCGATCTCGTCGTAGGTCGTGGCGTCGAAACCCCGGGCGGCGAACAACTCCAGCGCTGCCGTGTACAGCCGTTGCCGGGTCTGCTGTTTGCGGCGTTCGAGCCTGCCCCCACCGGGCGTGGATGTCGCACTCACCCGCCGAACCCTACCTTTCCTGTCCCGCGTCACAGTCGGTTGTGTACTTGAGTATAAGTTTGTACTCTAGTACAAGACACCGGAACAGAAGGAGAAACCCATGAAGGTTCCGTATCGCACCGGCCTGCACAAGGTCGCGCCCGCGACCTACGCCTATCTGCAGCCCAACGGCTCCTGGGGCTGGAGCAACGCCGGGCTGGTCGTCGACGGCGACGAAGCGCTGCTCGTCGACACCTTGTTCACCGTCGCGCTGACCCGGCAAATGCTCGACGCGGTCGGGCAAGCGCTTCCTGCCGCGAAGATCCGCACCCTGGTCAACACCCACGGCGACGGCGACCACTGGTGGGGCAACCAGCTCCTGCCCGAGGCGAGGATCATCTCCTCGGCCGCGTCCGCCGAGGAGATGCGGCACTCGGGCCCGGAGCCGATGCTGCAGGCCCTCGCCGCCGGCGCGTCGGACCCGGGTATGCGGGGCCTCACGGACCTGTTCGCCCCGTTCGACTTCACCGACGTCACCCCCACCTATCCCGGCGAAACCTTCGACGGGGAACTCGAGGTGAAGGTGGGCACGCGCGCCGTACGCCTGATCGAGGTCGGTCCCGCGCACACCGAAGGCGACGTGCTCGTCCACGTCCCCGGCGAGCGGGTCCTGTTCACCGGGGACATCCTGTTCATCGGCGGCCACCCCGTCGTCCACAGTGGACCGGTCAGTCGCTGGATCCGGGCCTGCGACCTGATTCTCGGCCTGGACGTGGACACCATCGTCCCCGGTCACGGCCCGGTGGCCGGCAAGCCCGAGGTCACCCGGTTCCGCGAGTACCTGCACCGCGTGCTGGACCACGCCGTCGCCGCCCATCAGCGGGGACGGACAGCGCTGGAAGCCGCGCGGGAATTCGACCACCGCGGGTTCGAGGATCTCGACGACCCGGGCAGGCTGGTGCTGAACGTCGGCGCGGTCTACCGCGAACTCAATGGCGACGGCACCCCCGCCGAGCTGGAGCTGATGCCGCAGATGCTCGACGTGACAACGGAAGCACGGTGACGACCATGTCCACTTCGGACACCTCGCCCCGCATCTCCCCCGCACCGCCCGAGGAAATCCGTCCGCTGCTGGGCGGTCTCTTCGGCGGGTTGGACGCCACGGAGGCCCCGGCCGCGGCACACATCACGGCGAATCCCGTGCTCAACATCCTCGCCACCGTCGGCAACCACCCCGGCCTGCTGACCGGGCTGGCCCCGCTGCTCGGGGCGATCAGCACCGGGCTGCTCCCGGCACGCGATCGCGAACTGGTCATCCTGCGCGTCGCCTGGCACACCCAGGCCCGCTACGAATGGGCGCACCACGTGGTGATCGCCGACGGCGCCGGCCTGACCGAGCGGGAGATCGCCCGGATACCCCAAGGGCCCGACGAACCCGGCTGGGGCGACCGCGACGCGGCCTTGCTCCGCGCCGTCGACGAACTGCACGGCCCGGGGGCCGCGGTGTCGGACGAGACCTGGCGGCAGCTCTCGTCCTGCTACGACCACCGGCAACTGCTGGAACTGCTGGCGTTGACCGGCACCTACACGCTGGTGGCCTACGTCCTCAACTCCTGCCGGGTCCCGATCGACGACTGGCTCCGCGATCCGGCCGCCCTGCCCGAGGCCTGATCACCGGGTTCAAGCGAGACCGAATATGCGATCGGCTGTGCGGTGGCCGATCGCGCTCCGCTGCTCGTCGGTCAGCGGTGCGTCGCGCAGGAAGGCCACGGCGGCGGCCGGATCCTCGTACGGGTGGTCGATCGCGAACATGATCTTGTCCGCGCCGGCCGCGCGCAGGGCCAGCCCGAGCACGTCCGGATCGTCGATGCCACTCGTGGTGAGCACGAAGTTGCGCCGGAAGTACTCGCTCGGCGTGAGCGACAGGCGCGGCATCGGCGTGGCCGCCCCTGCCGTCCGCACCGCGAACGCGTGCCGGTTGTCGATCCGCCGCAGCCAGTACGGAATGCCTTCGCCGAGGTGCCCGAGCACGATGGTCAGTCCCGGATGGCGGTCCAGGGTGCCGCTGAGGATGAGCCGCATGGCGTGCAGCCCGGCCTCGGCCTGGTAACCCCAGATCGCCCCCGGCATCCCGTAGTCGCGGTAGGCGGCGAGCATGCCCGGCGCGCGCGGGTGCAGGTAGATCGGCGCCCGGCTCGCCTCGGCCGCCGCCAGCAGCGGCGCGAACTCCGGCTCGTCCAGATACCGCCCGCCGGTGTGCGAGTTGACCATGATGCCGTTGAGTCCGAGCGGACCCATGGCCCGCTCGATCTCGGTGGCCGCGGCGGCCGGATCCTGCGGTGCCACCGTGGCCAGCCCGCCGAATCGGTCCGGACGCCGCCGCACAATCGCGGCCAGCGCGTCGTTGAACTCCCGGGCCAGCGGCACCGCGTCGGCCGCGGGGTAGGGCTGGACCCCTGGCGGGTTGAGGCTGAGCACCGCCATGTCCTGTCCGAGCGCGTCCATCTCCCGCAGCCGGGCATCGAGATCGACGAGCCGGGCGTGGAACTCGGGAGAGTTTTCCACCGTGCGCATCAACTCGATCTCGGTCTCGTCGCCCGGCACGACGTCCAGCCCGTGCGCGACGCGCAGGAACGCCTCCGTGGCCAGGTGCTCTTCGACCGCGACGACCTTCATGCCCGTCGCCCGCCGTCCACCGACAGCGCGATCCCGGTGACGTAGGACGCGGCGTCCGAGCAGAGCCACACCGCGGCCGCCGCGGCCTCCTCCGGCGTGGCCATCCGGCCGAGCGGCGTGATCGCCTCCTGCATCGCGATCATGTCGGTGCCGGCCGCCACCTTCTCGAACCCGGGCGTGCGGGTCGGACCGGGGCAGACGGCGTTGACCCGGATGCCGTCCGGCGCGTAATCGACGGCGGCGGCCTTGGTGAGCCCGACGATGCCGTGTTTCGCTGCCACATAAGCGGGAGCGCGCGGGATCGCGTACAGGCCGCCGTTGGAGGCGACGTTGACGATGGCCCCGCCACCTTTGAGGAGCGGCAGCTCGTACTTCATGCACAGGTAGGTCCCGGCCAGGTTGACATGGACCACGCGCTCGAACTCGTCCAGTGTCATCTCGTCGAGCTGCCGGTGGTGCGAGGCCATACCGGCGTTGTTCACGGCGAAATCGAGGCCGCCGAAGGCTTCGACCGTGCGCTCGATGGCCGATCGCACGGAGTGTTCATCGGCGATGTCGACGGCGATTGCCAGCGCTTCGCCGCCGTTCTTCTCGATCATCTCGACGGTCTCGGCCGCCGTGCTCTCGTCGATGTCGAGCACGGCGACCGCGGCACCTTGCCGGGAGAATCCGATCGCCGCCGCACGCCCGATCCCGCTGCCCGCGCCGGTGACCAGCCCCGCCTTCCGGGTGACGTCACTCATGACAGCGGCTCGTGATTGGCCCAGGCGACCTTGTACGGGTGCCGCGACTGCCAGCGGTCGATGACCTCGTGCAGGCCGGGCGCGGCGAACGCCTTCGCCAGCGTGGCGGTGTCGGCCACGGTGACCTGCACGATCGCGGTCGCGATCAGCGCGGGGATGGCCTCCTCGCCGGGGATGGGCAGGTGCCGCCTGGTCACGACCGATTGGGTGAGGCCGGTGTCGAGCATGACGCGTTCGATGTCCGCGAGGTATTGGTCGAGCGCGCTGTCCGGCAGCGGCTGATCGAAGGAGACGATCATCGTGTGGTTGATCATGTCTCAATTTTTGCCGCGGTAGGCCGTCGGCGTCCAAGACCGATCCGCTCTTCGGCGATAACCTGGAGGCATGGTTGATCTGGAGACCCGCGAGCTGGAGTACTTCCTCGCGGTCGCCGACGAGCTGCACTTCGGCCGGGCCGCCGTCCGGCTCTCGATCGCCCAGCCGGCGCTGTCGAAGGCGATCCGGCGGGTCGAGACCCGGCTCGGCGTCCCGCTGTTCCTCCGTTCCAGCCGCCACGTCGAGCTCACTCCGGCCGGGAAGGCACTGCGGGAACACGGGCGGCACGCGCTCAACGCGGTCAGCGCCGCCGTCCGGAGCGCCCGGCACGCCGGGGACAGCCAGGCCCGCTTGCGGCTCGTGCTCAAACCCGGCGGCGACGCCGGACTGCTGTCCCCGCTGCTGGCCGCGTACGCCCACCAGCCCGACGCGCGCCGGGTGGACATCCTGTTCAGCGGCCCGGCCGACCGCGCCGACTTCCTGCGCGACGGCCGGGCCGACGTCGGCCTGCTGTACGCACCGTTCGACCCGCTCGACGGCCTCGCCCACGAGACACTGCTCACCGAAGGCCGCGTGGCCATCGTCCCCTCCGGCCACCGTCTCGCCGGGCGCGCCTCGATACGTATGTCCGATTTGGACGGTGAGACACTGCCACGCTGGAAAGGCGTCCCTGGCGGCGACGGCACCGGCCCCGAAGTCGTCGACGTGGTCCAACTGCTCCAGCTGATCTCGGTGGGCCGGATGATCGGGGTACTGCCCCGTTCGCTGGTCGAACCGCCGCCCGCCGGCCTGGTCTGCGTCCCGGTCACCGACGCGCCGCCCAGCCGCCTCGTGCTCGCCTGGAACGAGCACGATCGGCGGCCGGTGGTCGCGGCGTTCGTGGCCGCCGCTCTTCAGATGGTCTTGAACCCTTCCATCGCGGTCCGGAGCGCGTCGAGCCTCAGCTCACCGGCCTGACGCTGTCGAGCAGCACGCGCACGTCCTCCTCGGCCGGTGCGGACACGCAGACCGGATCACCGCCGAGCGTCGCCGACACCACGCAGACGAGGTACCTGTCCCCGTGGTCCAGCACCAGGACCCCGAGCACGCCGCGGCCGCCGCCGCACCCGTCGTCCGCGACGGGGAACACGCCGTCGATTTCCACGCCGGGATAGGTCGCCGCCCCGTCATAGGACAGCCGGGACACGCGCTTCGGCGGGCCGTAGTTGACGTGTTCGTCGCGGCGCAGCAGGTTTTTCATGATCTTGTCGCCGAATCGCGTCGCGGTGGCGGCCGCGCTCATCCGCCCCCGGGGCACCTCGGTTTCGCTCAAGGCCGCGCGCCAGCGTATTTCCCCGCCGCATTGATAGCCGAGGAAGGTGTGGACCCCGACCGATTCCGGGATCTCCCGCCGAAGCTGACCGGTCGCGCGATTGAGCCGATCCGGAACGGTGTAGTGGGCGACGACCGAAACCGGCTCGGCCACGATCGGGTGATTTTCGGGCTCCTTGGCGAAATGTGCGGAAACCACCACATCGACGACGACATTCAGCGAGGCCACACCCGCCACCACGGACAGCACCAGCCACCACGGGCGAGGCCCTCTCCTCGATGGCGTGTGCAGGTGAATTCCGCCGAACACCGTACGGGCCTGCGCCGCGGCCTGCGCTTTGCCGCTGAACTGATTACGTGCCGACGCATCGGCGCCGGGCTCGCCGACACCGAATTCGCTGATACCGCGTTCGCTGACAGTGCGTTCGTCGTCCCTCATCGCGCCCCCAGAAGCACCCCTCTGCCGCAAGGACGTCCATTCGGCATCTTCCGTTATACGCGCGGCGCCTGAGAACGCCCTAAGAAATAAAACGTGAAAGGATTTACGAACGGGACAATGTCCACAGTTTTCGCGCCGCGTCCAGGAAAGCCGCCCGTTCCCCGGCGGACAGGTGAGCGAGCAGTTTCTCCTCACCCGCCTGGATCCGGGCCTGCGCCGAGGTGCGCACGCGGTGTCCCGCCTCGGTGATCGCCAGCAGCCGGACGCGCCGGTCGGCCGGGTCGGGATCGCGGCTGATGAACCCGGCCTTCTGGAGCGCTTCCAGCGTGCCGATGATCCGCGTCTTGTCGGCGCCGATGGCCTGCGCGAGCGCCGCCTGCGTGCGCACCGGCCCGCCGTCGAGCGCGCTCAGCACGACATAGCCCCACATGGTCAGCCCGTGCTCGTCGAGAACAGGGGATTCCATTGCGATCAGCGTTCGCAACAACCCGCCGAGCATCGCGGCGAGGTCCGGTCGTCCCTGTTCCGACATACGCCGACGATACCCAGCGGAACCCCGTTGACAGATCATACGCAGGCGCACATCATAAGCACATGCATATCAATGAGCTCCGTGACTTCGACGCCGCCGCGGTGCGGATCAGCGTCGACCTCGTCTCCCAGCTGAAGCCCGCCGACCTGGCCAAACCGACCCCGTGCGCCGCGTGGACCGTGTACGGGCTGGTGGCCCATATGGCCGCCCAGCACCACGGATTCGCCGCCGCCTCCACCGGCGACGGCAGTCCCGACCACTGGAAGCTCGTCTCGCTCGGCGACGACCCGGCGGAGACCTACCGCGCCGCGGCCGACCGCGTCCTCGCCGCGTTCGCCGTCGAGGACCTCGCCGAGCGACGGTTCCCGCTCCCCGAGTTCTCCGCCGAAGCCACCTTCCCGGCGGAACAGGCGCTCAGCTTCCACCTGGTCGACTACGTCGTGCACGCCTGGGACGTCGCCCGCGCGCTGGACCTTCCGGTGAGCTTCCCGTCCGAGGTGCTCGAGGCCGCGCTGGCCGTGGCCCGGATCGTCCCCGACGGGGAGATCAGGCTCGCGCCCGGCGCCGCGTTCGCCCCGATCGTGCCGGCCCCTGGCACGGCCGGTCTCGACGAACTCGTCGCCCTGCTGGGGCGCTCACCCGCGTGGCCGGTGGCCGCGGCGGCGTGAATCCCGTGCGCTGGTCCCGCGCGATCAGCGCCCGGCGCCCGCGGTGAACCGGATGCGCACCTCGGCGCCCCGCCAGGCGTCCGGGACACCGGGACCCGCCGGGCAGTAGTGCCAGCTGGGGTGGTTGGAGGTCGCGAAGGTGCGGTGGCAGCAGCACGGGGTGACGCGCCACCAGCCGAGCCGGATCACGTGCAGCCGCACGGCCGAGGCAGAGGGCGCGCCGGTGGCCACCACCGCCCGCGCCCTGGTCACGATTTCCTCGATCGTGCTCCCGCGCACGAGCAGCTGCCCGCGTGCTTCGAGATGATTGGTCACCCATTCGACCGGGCCGAGGCGCGGGTCGCCGGCTGTTACGGTTCTCGGCTGCACGGGATTCTCGCTTCCCCTCGTCGCCAAGTCCCCTGCGGACCGTCTGTCACGACGGTCTTCCTTGATGCAGCCCCGCATGTCGACGGTACCGCGCTCGGTGGTCCCGCAGAGCCGGCCGTGCCCGAGTGTTGCCCGATCGTGGCACGCGGAACCCTGCCGCGCCGCCGATCGGCCCACGACGAACGACTGTCCGAAGTAGACGGCGAACGCCGTTCCGGCTCTCGTCCGCGTCAGCCCCGGCGAGCCCGCAGACGTGCCGAGAGCAGCATCGTGAACCCGCTGAGCAGCAGGAAAAGCATGCCGAGGGCCAGGTCACCGAGCGGCGTGCCGGTCGAAGCCAGCGGCGGCGTCCCCGGTCCCGTCGGCGGGGTGCCGGGCGGCGGGGGTTTCGGCGTGGTGACCGGGGTGTCGGTCGTGCAGCCCGGCTCGCCTCCGGTGACGCAGTTCGTCCCCTGACTCGGGGAGACCACCACGTTGCGGAGGTGGCGTTCCCCGGTGAGCCCGGTCCTGACGGTGATCGAGTAGGTGATCCTGACGGTCTGGCCGACCTCCAGCCGTCCGTGCCAGGCCAGGCGCGAGCCGCTCTGCTCGACGACACCGCCCGTGGCCTTCGCGTCCTGGTTGTAGACGGCGTCGTCGAGGACGTCGGTGAGGTCGTCGACGAAGGCGGCGTCCAGGTAGACGACGCTGCCGGTGTTGACGACGTCGACCGTGTAGGTGACCTTGTCCCCCGGCTTCGCGGTCGCCGACGGCGTCCGCTTCACGATGGTCATCGCGCGAACCGGGGTTTCGGTGCCACAGGCGGGATCCTCGGCACGGGCGGTCTTCGGTGGCGGGCAGTTGGTGTTGTCGGGGCTGGTGACGGCGTTGCGCAGGATCTTGTCGCCGCGCGGCGGGTTCCCGGCCGTCACCGAATAGGTGACAACGATTTCGGCCCCGGCCGCGACCGTGCCGGTCCAGTGCAGGCGCGGACGCTGGTAGGTGACCGATCCGCCGGTGGCCTTCGCGTCGTCGTTGTAGGTGGCGTCGTCCAGGACGCCCGTCAGATCGTCGGTGAAGGACGCGGCCGGCTGCGGCGCCTCGCCGACGTTGCGCACCCTTACCGTGTAAGTGATCTTCCCGCCGGGCACGGCGGTCTTCGGGTCGGCGGTCTTGGTGATCCGCAGCTGCGGCTTCGGCAGCACCACCCGGCAGTCCGGATCGGCAGAGCCTTCGGTGCAGTTCGATCCCGTACCCGAGACCACATTGGTGAGCCGGTGGTCACCGGCGTTCGTGACCGTGACGGAGTAGGTGATGGTCGCCTTGGCGCCCTTGGCCAGGTCCCCGGTCCAGCTCAAGTTCGGCCGGGCGAACGTGACGACGCCCGAGTCCGCGCGCGCGTCGTCGCCGTAAGTCGCGTCGTCGAGGACGCCGGAGAGGTCATCGGTGAACGAGGCGCCGGGATAGGCGGCCTCACCGGTGTTCTCCACCGTGACCGTGTACGTGACCTTGTCCCCGGTCTTGATTTCCTCGGGGGTGGCTCGCTTCGTGATCTTCAACGCCGGGAGCGGTGTCTCGGTCCCGCACGCGGGGTCCGGGCTTCCCGGCGGACAGTTCGTGTCCTCCGTACCGGTGACCGCGTTCTTGAGCTTCTTGTCGCCTCGGGGTGGATTGCCGACCGTGACGGTGTAGGTGATCGTGACCGCCGAACCGGCCTCGACGTCCCCGGTCCAGACGAGGTTCGGCGCACGGTAGCTGACCGATCCGCCGGTGGCCTTCGCGTCGTCGTTGTACGTCGCGTCGTCCAGAACGCCGGTCAGGTCGTCGGTGACCGATGCGCCGGGGTAGTCCGCCGCGCCGGGGTTGGACACCGTGACGGAATAGGTGACGACCTCGCCCGGCTTCGGATTCGCCGGGCTCGCGGCCTTCTT
The DNA here is from genome assembly GCF_042739895.1 of Amycolatopsis sp. NPDC059021. Lineage (NCBI taxonomy): Bacteria > Bacillati > Actinomycetota > Actinomycetes > Pseudonocardiales > Pseudonocardiaceae > Amycolatopsis > Amycolatopsis sp. NPDC059021. The sequence continues at coordinate 28,265 of NZ_JBHYIQ010000074.1, read as the reverse complement.
GATCTCCAGCTGCGCGAGTTGCGTGACCACACGGCATTCCGGGCGGTTGGAACCCGGAGGGCAGGTCGAGTCGGGCGGTCCGGTGACGACGTTGCCGAGCCGGTGGTCGCCGCGCGGCGGGGTGTCCACGGTGACCGAGTAGGTGATCGTGACCGTGGCGCCCGCGGGCAGGTCGTGCGTCCAGCTCAGGACCGGCCGCGCGTAGCTCACTGTGCCGCCGGTGGCCCGCACGTCGTCGTTGTAGGTCGCGTCGTCGAGCACCCCGGACAGATCGTCCGAGAACCGCGCGCCGCGATAGGTGCCGGTGCCGGGGTTGTGCGCGGTCACCGTGTAGGTGACCTTCTCGCCGGGCTTCGCGACGTCCGGAGAGGCCGTCTTGGTCAGCCGCAGTTCCCCGATCCGGGTGTCGGTGGTGCAGGCCGGGTCGGTGCTGCCAGGCGGGCAGGGCGAGCCCTCCGGCCCGGTCACCGCGTTGCGCAGCCGATGGTCCCCGGCGGGTGGCGAACCGACCGTGACCGAATACGTCACCGTCACGGTGGCGCCCTTCGCGAGGTCGCCAGTCCAGTGGAAGCGCTGGGCCGCAGCGTCGAACGACGTCGTGCCCGAGGTGGCCGTGGCGTCGTTGTTCCACGTCGCGTCGTCGAGGACGCCGGAAAGGTCGTCGGTGAACGACGCGCCGGGATAGGGCGCCTCACCGGTGTTCCGCACCGTCACCGTGTAAGTGACCTTCTCGCCCGGCTTGGCGTCGGCCTTGTCCACGGTCTTCTTGATATCGAGGGCGGGAACCTGTGTCTCGGTCACGCAGGCGGGATCGGTCGGGTCCGCGCAGTTCGTGCCCGGTGGGCTGGTGACCGCGTTGCGCAGCACGTGATCTCCGCGCGGGGGCGCGTTCACCTTGACGGTGTAGGTGATCGTCACGGTCCGCCCGGCGGGGACGTCGCCGGTCCAGATCAGTTTCGCGGTGCCCTGGTCGTAGCCGGGCTGGGTGGGCGCGGTGGCACCGCCGATCCTGGCGACGGCGTCGTTGCCGTACGTGGCGTCGTCGACCACGCCGCTCAGGTCGTCGGACAGGGTGACCCCGGATGCCGTGGTGGCGCCGACGTTCTCGGCGGTGATCGTGTACGTGACGGTGTCCCCTGGCTTCACCGTGTCCGGTGCGGCCGTTTTCCGGATCACCAGGCCGGAGATCGGTTCGTCGGTGGTACAGGCCGGATCCGTGCTGTCGCGGCCGCAGTTCGAGCCGTCCGGGCCGACCACGCGGTTGACCAGGCGCCGGTTCCCGGCGGGCGGATCGCCGACCGTGACGGTGTAGGTGATGGTGACCGTGGCGCCCTTCGGAACGTCGCCGGTCCAGCGCAGCTTGCGGCCCGCCGCGTCGTAGGACACCACCCCGGTGGAGGTTCCGTCTGCTTTGTGAGCGCGGGCGTCGTTGTTGTACGCGGCGTCATCGACCACATCGGACAGATCGTCGGTGACCACCGCGCCGGTCCAGTCGGCTTCGCCGTCGTTCGTCGCGGTGATGGTGTACGAGACGACGCTGCCGGGGCCGGGGTTGGCGGGTGACGCGTGCTTCGCGATCTTCAGCGCGGCGATCGGTACCACGGACCAGCAGGCCGGATCCTTCGTCGCCTGCTCGCAGTTGCTCTCCGGCACGGTCACGACGTTCCGCAGGCTTTTGTCCCCTGTGGACGGAGACTTCACGGTCACCGAGTACGTCATGGTCACCGAGGCGCCGGGCGCGATTTCGCCCGCCCAGTTCAGTTTCTTCCCCGCGCTGTCGTAGCTCGGCTGCGACGGCGTCGGCGACCCGCCGGTCGTGGTCGCCGCGTCGGAATTGTAGGTGGCGTCGTCGAGGACCCCGGACAGATCGTCGGTGAGCCGGGCATCCGGGGCGGGGCCGTCGCCCTCGTTGGTCACCGTCACCGTGTACCGCACGGTGTCCCCCGGTTTCGCGGTCCGCGGGCTCGCGGTCTTGCGCACGACGAGTTTCGAGGTCAGGTTCGGCGCGATCGAGCAGCTGGCCAGGTCGGTGATCGGCCAGGAACCCCCTGCCTCCGAGGTGATCCGCCCGACCTGGTTGTTCTGCGCGTTGCCGCCGGGGACCAGCACCGACGCCCCGGTCCGCGGGTCCACTTTGTACAGTGCGCCGCCGTAGTACCCGAGGTAGATCGAGCCGTGGTGATACGCCATCCCGTAGTTGTTGAAGCCGTTGGACGAACCGGGGCCGGTCACGTGGACGGCCTGCGTCGTGGTGCCGGTCGCCGGGTCCAGCCGGTAGATGTAGGTCGAACCGCCGTAGCTGATGCCGTAGTAGGCGCCACCCTGGTCGTCGACGAACAGATCCGGCACGATCGACCCGCCGAGGAAGACGGGATCATTCGCGGGCACCGGGGTCAGGTTGGCGCCCCGGGTCCAGATCGTGGTGTTCCCGCTCGCCAGGTCCATCCCGAACAGTTTCGGCACGCCGCCGTTCTGCGCGCCGAACAGCATTCCGGTGTTCGGATCCTCGGTGATCCCGCCCCAGTTCGCTCCGGCGGGCAGGTCCCGCGTCGCGCCACCGGCGATCACGTCGGTGACGCTGTCGGTTCCGGAAACGTGTTTGTACAACTTGCGGTTGGCCGAGGTGTAGTTCGAGTAGAACGCGGCGGCCCGCCCGGTGTCGGGATCCTTCCCGAGCGCCATGTTGGTGGACCAGTAGTCCGGCGGGCCAGGGCCGGTCCGCTTGCTGATCACCGTGTTCTCGATGGTCGCGGCACCGGCGGCGTCGTTGCGGAACTGCATCCCGGAGCGGTAGTTGCTGTAGTACAGGTGATCGCAGTCGAAAGTGGACGGACTGTGCTCACCCTCGACCGGCCACGAGGACTGCGCGGCGGCGGGCGCGGCACCACCCACCAGCACGGCGGAAATCGCCACGGCCGCGGCGACGACCTGGATCGCGATCCCGCGGGGCACGGAAATATCGCGGCGGCGTCCGGGGCTCATATTTCCGCCAGTGCACGCCGCTTCTCCATGATCGCATCAAAGCAACGCGCACCATTCCGGACAACTCGAATGCGTTCAGCCCGGAACAAGTCACCCGACCGGGTGGGCTCGCCGTTCGGTCAGGTGATCCGCCACGGACGAGACGACGACGAGGGACAACCAGACATACCTTCCCCAGGAAGGGTTGATGAAGCTCACGGGGATGGACAGCAGGAACACCCCGGCCGCGGTCAAGCCACCGACGATCACCGACCGCGTCGCGCTCCGGGGCAGGCCAGGGCGATTCAGCCCGGCCCGTGCGGCGTGCGCGGCCATGGCCGCCAGCACCAGCGCCAGCGCGGCGATCACGACCGCGAAGAACACCGGCCCCAGCACGAAGGCGGAGTCCTCACTGTCCAGCCGGGTGGCGAACGGCGACACCGCGATGAAGAACAGCCACAATATGTTCAGCCGCAGCAACTTCGGGGAAACCACGTATACGCCGCGGAAGAACCGGTGGTGATTCCACCAGAAGAAGGCGATGACCGCGAACCCGACGAGGAAGTTCAGGTATTCTTTCGGCAGTAGTTCCAGAAAGGAGTGCCACACCTGGGCGTTGGTCTTCCCGTGCGGCACCGGCAGATCCAGCGCGAGCAGCGTGATCGCGATCGCGACGACCGCGTCTGAGAAGAAGATCAGACGATCCTGAAGGTACCGCCGATCCTCTTCGTCAGTGAAATACGGAGAGCGCTTCCCGCCCGATGGTTCTTCTTGCACCACGGGAGGACAGCCTGCCAGGCGCGGACATCCTTGTCACTTCAAGGTGATTCCGGGACAAAATCGTGAGCCTTAAGTACCAGGAGGGGCGGCGTCGTCGGCTTCGCGGACCTTCGGGCGCAGGGTGCGGCAGGCCAGTTCGACGGCGAGGCGGTCGTCGGGATCGCGGAGGTTGACGCCGAGGATCTTCTGCGCGCGGGCGATCCGGTCGGCGACGGTGTTGCGGTGCAGGCCCAGTGCCGCCGAGGCCGCCACCACCGAGGATTCGTGTTCGAGGTAGGCGTCCAGGGTCGCGAGCAGCGTGTCGTGGTCGGCCAGCGGCGCCAGCAACGTGGTCGCCAGCGCGCGGGCAGTCCGCGACCGGGTCCAGACGCGGACCAGCCTGCCCACGCCGAGCGCGTCGATGTGCACGACGCGGGAACCGGCGTCCAGGCTGTGGTCCTCGACGACGGCGGGGTCGACCGAAAGCGCGGCCTCGCGGGCTTCGTCGATGGTGCGGGCCAGACCACCGATCCCGGGGTGGGTGCGGCCCACCCCGCCCGCGATCTCGACGCCGGTCCCCAGCCGTTTGAGCACGAGCCGGATCGCGGAGATCAGCGATTTCACGTTCTGCGGTGAGGAATCGAACGTCGCGGTGTGCCAGGCGACCCAGCCGTCGGACTGTTCGACCAGCGGTCCCTCGAGATGACTTTCCCGCAGCACGCGCACGATCTCGTCGCGGTCGGTGACGTGGTCGTTCGCCGGTTCGTCGAGCCGGCGCAGGTAGACGGCGGTGTGCCAGCCGTCCAGCCGCCAGCCGAGAATCGCCGCGCGGTGCCGCACCACCGACCCGGCCTCCTCGCGCAGCCGCAGCAGATCCGCCAGCAACGTGGTGCGCGTCCTGGCGTCGCGTTCGGCCGCGAGCCGCTGGGTGGCCAGCCAGGACACCGCCCACGGCTCCGCGATCGCCAGCACGGACTGGGCGATCGCGACGCGGGCCGGAGTCGGGCTGGTCAGCGCGGCGGTGAGCCACAGCGGCGCGGACGTCGCGGAGACCGGCTGGACGACGTGGGTGAGCTCGTCCTCGACCACCACCTGCGGCAGGGTCAGATCGCGCCGGAAGGAGGACGGGAAATGGACGCCGTGCACGAGCGCGCCGTCCGGGCTCAGCATGCTGACCGGGGCCCGCAGCACCTTCGCCGCCGCGTCGGCCACCGCGCCCAGGCTGCCCACCTGGCCCCGCATCTGCCGCACGAACTGCAGGACCTGTTCGGCCCGCGCCACCTCCGGGGTGGCGACCAGCTGGGCGAGCTGAAGCGCGACGTCGTGCGTGCTCGCTTCCCTGGGCAGGAGCACCATCGGGAGGCCGAGCCGTTCGGCGAGCAGCAGGCTGGTGGCCAGCGGTCCGCGGCTCCCGCCGGGCAGCACCAGCCCGGCGACCCCGGCGAGCGCGCAGCGCCGGATCCCGGCCTCGACCTGCCATCCCGTCGCGTCGCCGAGGTCGGTGACCACGATGAGGTCGCCGGGTCCGAGCCCGGTGGCGTCGACACCCGGGCGCACCCGTACCCGGTGCACCACGGTGTCGCCGGTCTCGCCGCCGACGACCTCGGCGTCGGCGAGCACCGGATGCGCCGCCAGCTGGCGCAGGGCAAGGGGATCCGCGGGCTCCGTCACCGCATTCAGCCTTTCGCTCGCCGCACCGGTTCGGCGTCGAGGCCGTAGGCCCGCGGCTCGACCCTGGGCAGGATGTCGGGATGCCACAACCGGTCCGGCACCGGCAGGGCGAGGACCACGACCTCGTGACCGCGCCGGACCTCGCCGGTCTGGATCACCTGGAGGCTGTGGGTGTCCAGCAGGCAGATCACGTCGGGCGTGGTGGCCACCACCTCGCCGTCGCGCAGCACCATCGCGTATTCGTTCTGCATTTCGACGCGCAGCACCTGCTTGCCGTCCGTGGTGCGCAACGCCACCGAGCCGCTGGAAAAGCCCTTCCCCGCGTACCGGTGCACCTCGAGAACGGTGCCCTGGCCGAGATGTTCGGCGCCCAGCCGCTCGGCCAGCTCGGGGCCGTCGAGACCGGCGTCCGCGCCCGCGCGGTACCGCCTGCCGAGCCGGATCGCGGCCCATACCGTGCCCCGCAGGGCGACCCGGCGATAGGTTTCCGCGCTCAGCGGCGGATAGGCGAGTGCCGCCCAGCCGCCGAGCCCGGTCAGCGCGCCCCGCATCACCCGTTCCGCCGTGCGCGGGTCGACGCCGTCGACGACCATCGCGGCGCCGTGCGCTTCCGCGCACACCCAAGCGCCGGTCATCGCGGGCTCCATCACGGTCTGGTCCAGCCGCGAGAACGCCCGGCCCATCAGATCCGCGTCCACCACGGGTTTCCCGGTCTGCACCGCGGCGATGAACGGGAACAACGCGTTGCTGCCGCCGACCTCGACCACGCCGATCGCGTCGATGTGCACGCCGTGGTACTTCTCGGCGACCGCGACGCAGCGGCGCAGTTCGTCCCCCGCGGGCAGCTTCTCGATCCCCACCGAGGCGGTGGACCCGGCCACCGCGACGGTCAGCACCCAGCCCTGCACCAGGGTATCGACGGCTACGACCTCGACCCTGGCTCCCCCGGCCATCTCGCGGTTCAGCCACAGCGCGCCCAGCCGCGGCTCGCCGCCCCCACCCGAACCGAGCAGGCTCGCGCCCCACCGCAGCGCGTCGACGTCGTCGACGCTCAGTACCTGCCCGCCGGTCACGCCAGCTCCTCCACCGGGGCGAAATCGGCGTCGATCCCGAAGGCACGCGGGCCGAACACCGCCAGCGCCTCGGGCGTGCGCATGATCGGGGGCGCGGCGATCGCGAACACCGTCACCCGCAGGCCGTAGCGCAGCGCCTCGGTGGTGATCGGCTCGGCGGTTTCGGCGTTCAGCACCGTGATGAGATCGGGCACGATGACGCGGATACGTCCGTCCACCCGCGCCACCAGATGTTCGTTCTGAAAGGACAGTTCGAGCACCGAATCGTCCACAAAGGACTCTATGACCGCGCTGCCGCGCGCGAACCCGCCGGTGGTCCGGCGTTCGACGTCGACGATCCGGCCGCTGAAGACCGGTTCGGCGTGCGCGTAGGCGGTCTCCTTGAACAGATTCGCCAGCGCCCCGAACGGATCGCGGTAGCCCTCCCTGGCTTCCCGCAGGCACCGGCCGATCCGCAGGGCGAGCGTGAGCGTGCCGGGGATGGCGGTGCGCCGGACGTCGGCGGCGCTCATCGGGAACTGCGCGATACTCGCCGTCCCGCCCAGCCGTACCGTGATGCCGCGCGCGAGGCGTTCCAGCCGGACGTTGTCGGTGCCGGTGTCGAGCACCCCGCGTTCGCCGTGCGAACCGCTGAACGCCAGCGGTGAGCCGGAAATCCCGTACACGCCGAAGGTCTGCATCTGCAGTTCGGGAAACGCGCGGCCCATGCCGTCGGCGTCGACCACCGGCAATCCGAGTTGCGCGCCCACCAGCAACGGGACCATCGAATTGGACCCACCGCATTCGACGGGCATCGTGGCGTCGGCGCGACGACCGAGATGGTCCTCCAGCGTCCGCAACGCCGTGCTCGCCTCATCCCCGTTGGGCAGCTTCTCGACGCGCACCGTCGGCGCGCCCATCCCGGCGGTCGGGATCACCAGCGCGTCGTCGGGCAGTTCGGAGACGTCCAGCAGCCGGACCGTGCGGCCCCGCAGGTATTCGCGCCGCACCAGCAGACGGCCGAGGTAGGGGTCGCCGCCCCCGCCGGTGCCCAGCAGCGCGGCGCCGGTGGCGATGTCGGGCAGTTCCGCTGCCTGGACCTCCCGCACTACGTCGTCCCCGCCCCGTCCGCGCTCAGCACCAGATCGCCGACCGCCTTGACCCGGACGCGGGTGGCGTTGCCCGGCAGATAGGCGATCGGGATCTCGTCGATGTCCACGATCTCGACGCGGCCGGGATCGGCGCCGCCCGCCACGGCCCGGTCGACCGCCTCCTGTTTGGCCGCGTCCAGTACGGCCTCGCGGCGTCCCGGTTCGATCGGGTAGATCCGGTCGACCTCGCCGCCGACCTGCGCGATGGCCGCGCCGATCGCGTTGGCCACGGCGAAGTGCTCGGTCCGGTGCACGGTCCCGGCGCCCTCGAGGGTGTCCGGCACCAGGATCCCGCCGCCCCCGACGACCACGACCGGCGGCCGCTCGCGCGAGCTGCGCATCCGGTCGACCGTGCGGGCGACCTTGGTCTCGATGTCGGCCAGTACCGCGGTGACGAAATCCTTGGCCAGATGCCGAATCCGGCCGCGGTCGCCGATGTCGAGAATGCCCGCGGCGACGGCGATGTCGGTCGCGGTGAGGGTGTCGCCGCCGAACACCAGCGCCTGCTCGGTGAGCCGGTAGCCGACGCTGTCCGGCCCGACTTCGACGTCGCCCGCGCCGCTCCCGTGGACCAGCGAGCCGCCGCCGAGCCCGATCGAAAGCACGTCGGGCATGCGGAAGTTGGTCCGCACGCCTGCCACGATCACCTCGGTCGCCGCCTCGCGGGGAAAACCGTGCCGCAGCACGCCGACGTCGGTGGTGGTGCCGCCGACGTCGACCACCGCGCAGTCGGTGAGCCCGGACAGGAAAGCCGCGCCGCGCATGGAGTTCGTCGGTCCCGAAGCGAACGTCGCGACCGGATACCGCCGCGCGTAGTCGACCTCCATCAGCGTGCCGTCGTTCTGGCTCAGATACAGCGGGGCGACGATCCCCGCGCCCCGCACGGCGTCGGCGAGCCCGTCGACGATCTGCGCGGCCATCTCGCGCAGCGCGGCGTTGATGATCGTGGCGTTTTCCCGCTGCAGCAAGCCGAGCCTGCCGATCTCGTGCGAGAGGCTCACGTTCAGGCCGGGCGCCTCGGCAGTGAGGATCTCGGCCGCGCGCAGCTCGTGTTCCGCGCTGACCGGTGAGAAAACCGAGGAGACCGCGACGCTGCGCACCCCGTGTCCGAGCATGTCGTGCGCGGCACGGCGGATCTCGTCCTCGTCCAGATCGGCGATGTCCTGACCGTCGAATTCGACCCCGCCGTGGCACAGATAGGACTTGCCGCCGACCGCCGTCACCAGCGATTCCGGCCAGTCGACCATCGGCGGCAGCGCCGCTGTCGCGGGCAGTCCGAAGCGCAGCGCGGCGGTCGGCGCGAGCCGGTTCGCCTCGACCAGCGCGTTGATGAAGTGCGTCGTCCCGATCATCACCGCACGCACCGCGGCCGGGTCCAGTTCGGAACGGACGCGGAGCTCGTGCAGCGCGTTGACGATCCCGGACGTGACGTCCTCGGTCGTCGCGCACTTCACCGTGGCGACGACGCGATCGCCGTCCATCACGATGGCGTCGGTGTGCGTACCACCGACGTCGATACCGATGCGCAGCGTCATGCCCCCGCCAGCTCCCCCGACGAGCGTCGCCGGGTGACGCGCCCGGCGATCAGGTACAGCACGAACGCGGTGACCAGCGCGTTGATGCTGGGCAGTCCGATCGTGACGAATTTGCCGACGAGCGTCGCCGCGGCCCAGCAGAGCAGCGTCGCCGGGACCCACGCCGGTGCCCCGGTGCGCAGCTGGTCCGGACCGGCCGCGGCGAGCGCGGCACGCCAGCGTCTGGCGAAGAAGTACTCCGCGACCATGATCCCCGGAATCGGCGGGAAGACGATGCCGAGCAGGGTCAGGAAACCCGTGTAGCTGCCCAGGATCCCGGCCGCCGCGAGCAGGCTGCCGAGCACGCCGACGGCCAGCGACATATGGGCGCGGTTCAGTTTCCGGCCGAACACCGTCTCGGCGAAGTTGACCAGCCCCAGCGACGAGACATACAGGTTCCAGTCGTTGACCTTGACCGCCGCGGTGACGATCACCAGCAGGCCGAGCCAGCCGGTGGACGAGGTGACGATCGCGATCACGTCGTTGCTGCGCACCGCGTGCGCCAGCAGCACGCCGATCGAGCCGATCACCCATTCGCCGAGGGTGATGCCGACGATCGTCTGCTTGACCACGTCACCCGGCGAGCGGTTGAAGCGGGTCATGTCCGGGGTGATCACCGCGCCCACCATGAACTGGCCCGCCACCAGCGTGACCGCCTGGATCAGGCTCAGGTGCGGACCCGGCGCGGGACTGCTGACCAGTTCACCGAGATCGTGCCTGCTCAGTTCGGCCACAATGGACACTCCGGCGAGCACGAGGAACGCGGGCACAGCGACATACGCCGTCCACGCCATCCACCGGAAGCCGTAGGTCACGATCACCGTGACGACCAGCCCGAAGATCAGCGACCACACCCAGGTCGGCAGGACGCCGACGAGCCGGGCGAGCCCGCTGCCCGCGATGCCGGACTGGACGCCGAACCAGCCGGTCGCGGACAGCCCGATGGCCAGCCCGACCACCGCGGCGCCGCCGCGCCCGAACCCGGTCCAGCGGGCCAGCACCGACGTCGAGAGTCCCTCGCGCTGGCCGATGACGCCGACCGCGATCGCGATCAGCTCCAGCACCACCGCGCCCAGGGTGAAGGCGAGGAACGCCTGCCAGAACGGCATGCCGAAGCCCAGTGTCGCGCCCAGCAGGAACTGGCTCAGCGCGGACAGCTGGCCGAACCGCTGGGTCGCCACCGAAAACCACGGGTACCGGGCCTCGGGAGGAACTCGGGTCAGCGCGTAGTCGTCGCGCCCCACGGAGTTCGCCATCCGGTGATCCTTCCCCTCTCACCACGTGCGAGACGCCGGATAGTACTCACGTCGACACGGCGCGTCCATGGGCCATCGGCCCTCTTTCGAGGGAAACGGAAGGCAAATCGCCCTGTCCCGTTGGCCGGGACGGCAGACAAATTCAACTTTCAACCACGCAGTCCTCCTACTCCTGTCGGCGGATTGACCTGATGTGCCATCCGCCCAGTGCGTCCCGCCTGGATGGGCAACTCGCACGTAGCCGCATCGGCACCGAATGGCTACCGTCGGTCATCCAGCGCAGTGTTCCGGTGTTGTCCAGTGGGAGGGGGACCGGCCATGTGGCTCCCGCGCGGATGGCGCGCCGCGGTCCGCCGAGGATTCCGGCGCCCCGTGGATGCGCGCAGCCCGCGGGCCAGGGAACACGTGGCGGCCACGATCCGCCGGTCACCGGAGTTCCAGACGGGCGAACCGGTCTGCACGGCGTGCGGCAAGCCGCTGGACGAAGGGGCCATGGACTGGCTGACCGGGCTGCTCGATCGCGGCAGCTGGCACAGACGGGCGACCGCCGCGCTGACCACGGCGAGGGCACACGGCTATCCGGTGTCGCTGCTCATCGCCGATCTGGACTGGTTCAAATGGATCAACGACGTGCACGGGCACCTCGCCGGCGACGACGCGCTCCGGCACGTCGCCCGGATCCTGCGCGCGGTCACCCGGGAACAGGACCTGGTGGCCCGGTACGGCGGTGACGAGTTCCTGGTCCTGTTGCCCGGCACCAGGATCACCGACGCGCTCGCGGTGGCCAGGCGGCTGAACCTCGCCCTCAACGCGGCCAGCGTCGCGACCACCAGCGTCCGGGCCGGGCAGACCGACCTCACCGGCCTGACCGCCTCGATCGGGCTCACGGCGTGGCCGCCGGCGGGCGACACCGGCGTCGGCCTGGACAAGCTCCTGCTGGCGGCGGACGCGGCCCTGCTCGCGGCCAAGCGCAACGGACGCGGGCAGAGCTGCCGCGCCGCGCGGGCCGACCGGCCGTTCGGCAAGGGCGTCACGTGGAGCTACGACCGGGTCGTGCGGGCGAGGCCTCCGGAAACCACGTCGATCCTCGCCGAGCCGGACCCTTCCGGCCCCGACCTCGGTGTGCCGCACCGGGTCGCGACCCGGCAGCACCCCTGACACCGACCGTCCACAACGGACAGGCGGGCGGCTCGGACTGGGGGTAGCCGCCCGCCTGTCCGGGGATCTCCGGCCCCCACACCTGCGCGCGAGTAGGGTGACCAGGCGTTACGGACGGAGACGGGGAAGGGACCGATCGGCGTGCAGATCACCCGCGCTCAGCGGGCCGCGGTCGCGGAACGGATCACTCAGCTCGAGCGGTCGTTCTACGGGCGGGGCCCGAGCAACGTCAAGGTTTCGGTGAGCCAGGAGGATCCGGTCAGCCTGGTGGTGCTCTCGATCGACAGCCTGACCGTCGCCGACAGCGTGCTCGGCGACCGGGGCTACCGGGAGGCGGTGCTCCGGCACCACGAGGCGCTGCACGAGGCGACGCGAGCGGATTTCATCGGCGCGGTCGAGGAGATCGTCGGCGAGCGGGTGCACGCCTACCTCGCCCAGGTGCATCCCGGCACCGGGCACGCGGTCCGGGTGTTCATCTTCGCCGACCTCGGGGACTCGCTCGAGCTCGACGCCTGAAACCGAACGCGCTTTCGGCCGATTCCATGATCGGCACCCGCGGCCTAGGATCGGGGCGATCGACAATTCCACAGTCATCGGGCCGTTCGGCAGTACTCCGGCGTCAGCCGGTAAGCGGCGGGGCGGCTCGGGACGAGACCATCCGCACGCGGGTCGGGCGAGGGCGTCAGCCGGCGCCGGGCACGCGGCGGGTTCAAGCGGAGGAGCTTGTCTCGTGCAGACACCGAACATCACCCGTGCCCCGGCGCTCCCGGCAGGCCTGCGGCCCTCGGCCGCCGACTTCGACGGCATCCGGGTCCGTCCCCGTGCCCTGCGCCGGATCGTGTCGGCCGTGGCCGGCAGGCCCGCGATCTGGGGCCCGCACGTCCGTTTCGACCTCACCGAACGCTACTTCGTCCGGCTGCACCACGACCCCCGGTTCGAGGTGTGGCTGATCTGCTGGGAACTGGGGCAGGACACCCTCCTGCACGACCACGGCGGCAGCGCCGGCGCGTTCGCGGTGGCGGGCGGAACCCTGCTGGAGGACCATGCCGAGCCCACCGCGCGGAGGCTGCGCACCCGCGTGCACCGGACCGGCGACAGCGTCGCGTTCGGCACGCGTTACCTGCACAACCTGGTCAACGTCGCGACCGAGCCCGCGGTCAGTGTGCACGCCTACTCGAAACCGTTGCGCACCATGAACTTCTACTGCTGGCTGCCCTCGGGCGCGCATCACCTGCGGGAGATCCCGTGCGATTCGCCGGAACCGGACACCGGCGATCTCGAAGCGACCGCGGCGAGCCTGCGATGACGGCACCGGAGTTCGAAGACGTCATCTCCCGCCGTCTCGCCGAAGCCAGGGAGCATCTGCCGCGCTACGCGCCGGAGGAGGCGGGCGAGGAGGTCCGCCGCGGCGCGCTCCTGGTTGATCTGCGCCCGCTGGAATACCGGCTGCGGTTCGGGGACATCCCCGGCGCGGTGCCGGTTTCCCGGCACGTCCTGGAATGGCGGCTGGACGTGCGCAGCCGCTGGCGGCTCAAGGAACTCGCGTTCGGCGACACCGGCCGCCGGATCATCCTGCTGTGCAACGAGGGCTACACCTCGAGCCTCGCCGCGCACCAGGTGTCGGCACTCGTCGGCCTCACCGACGTCGGCGACGTGCGCGGCGGCTTCGCCGCGTGGCAGGCCGCGGGAATGCCGGTGGTGCCTCGCTCTCAGGACGTCCGACAGGAAGGGTGAACGACCTCGGCGTCGACGAGCCGCGCCGGCCCGTCGACGCCGAGATCCCCCACGCTACCTACGCTTGACAGCCTCCTTCTTCGGCTTCGTCTCGGCGGCGCGGACCTTCTTCAGCCGGTCCTTGACGCACGTGTCGTAGCCACCGCAAATCCGCGAGGCCTCCTCGTACTGCTTCCTGGCCTTCGCGGCGGCGGTCTTCTTTCCGGCGTCGGTGTTCTTCGGCCCGGACGTCACCGGCTTGGCCGCCACCTGCTTGGCCGTCGCCGGTTTGGCCGCCCGCAGCTTCTTCAGCCGGTCCTGGACGCAGGTGTCGTAGCCTCCGCATTCACGCATCGCCTGCCGGTACAGCGGGTCGCCGGCCGATTTCTTGGCCTTCCTGTCCGCGTCGGCGATGTTCTTACGGAGCTTCTTCACCCGCTCCTTCACACACGTCTCGTAACCACCACAGTCACGACGCGCCTGCTGATAAACCGGATCACTCGCCGACTTCCCGGCCCTCCTCTCCGCATCGGCGATGTCCTTGCGCAGCTTCTTCACCCGCTCCTTCACACACGTCTCGTAACCACCACAATCACGACGCGCCTGCTGATAAACCGGATCACTCGCCGACTTCCCGGCCCTCCTCTCCGCATCGGCGATGTCCTTACGGAGCTTCTTCACCCGCTCTCGCACGCAGGTTTCATAGCCCCCGCAGTCCGCATACGCCTTCCGGTACACCGGGTCCGCATTGGACTTCCGCGCGAGTTCCTTCGTGTGGTAGTCGAGCAGCGCGGGACCGATCTCGTCCAGCTCGCCCGGCGTGAACTTCTTGGTATCGTCGAAGGGACGCTTGAGATCGTCGATCGGGCTGTTGTCCCGGAGGTCGAGGTACTCGTCCACGATCCGCTGGCGCAACTTCGGATCGTGCAGCGCCTTCTTGAGCAGTTTCTGATGTTCTTCGCTCGCGTGTTCCGCGCGGGCCTGTTCGAGCAGGTCGCCGATCACCGCGGCCAGCTCGGCTCCGCCACCGCTCCGGCCCCCATTCCGGGGCAGCCAGTTCCTGGGCCCGGAAAAGATCCGGCCCGGCTTCCCGGCCCCGGTCTTCGGGGTACCGGTCACCGGCACGGTCCTCCTGGCCCCGGTCGGCGGGTTCTTCGGCGGGTCCGTCGGGCCCTTCCGCGGGACGGGGGTGCCGCCCTCGTCGTCCGGCCGCTGGTACCGGTCGCGGTCGGCCCTGGCCTTCTCGAGGTCGGCCCTCGCCTTGGCCAGTTCCGTCGCCACCTTGTTCTTGGCCGCGTCGGAACGGTGCTTGCCGTTGACCCGCTTTTCCAGCTCCTTGACCCGGTTCTCGAGGTGGGTGACCTCCTTGTCCCAATCGAACGGCCGGGTCTGCCGCACGGCGTCCTTGTAGAGCTTCTTCAGCTTTTCGCGGTTCTTCTTCGCTTTCTCCAGCTTCTCGATCGCCTTTTTCTGCTTGTCCCCCTTGGCTTCCAGCGCCTTCTTTTCGAGCTGCCGGATGTACTCGTCCATTTTCGTCATGCGGGACTGCAGCCCATCCACGGTCTGCTTCGACCGGAGGTAGTACTTGAAGGCGCCTTCGATGACCTGCCTCGCGTCACTCGGCGAGACCCCCAGAGCGCCGCTGCGGAAATCGCTGAGCAACGCGTCACCGGCGAGCCGTGCGAGCAGCTTCTTCCGGTAGTCCGGGTCGGCGCTGTTGAGCTGTGACGCCTCCTCGTGGATCCTGGCCTTGATCCTGTTCAGGAGACTTTGCTTGTCCTTGCCGGGATCCGCGTCGGCGGCCGGTGGATCCGCCTTGGCGACCGGGGACGGTCCGACCGCGGCCATGCCGCCGAACGCGACCGCCGCCGCCATGGCGACCAGGAAGCCTTGCACCGTGACGCGCAGCGCCCGCCGTGTTCGCGCACGTTCAGCCAACGTGGCCTCCCAGAAGCCGCTGCCCGTGCCGGTGGTCCGGACGTACACCGTCACCCGGCCGGGGGCCCGGTTCCGGAAGCACGGTCGCGATGTCGGCACGCCGGTCCGGCTGAGGCACGACGAAGATCCGGGACGCACCCTTCGGTTCCGCCCATGGCGGGTTCTTGTTCGCCTTCGGGCGGTCCTGATTCCCCTGAGGTTTGCCGTGCTTCCCGGTGTCGCGCCGCCGGTCTTCCTCGACCGGCCGGCCGGCGGACATCGGAACAGCCATCGACACAGCCATCGGCTCAGGCGGGTCCGCGGCCCGGCCACCGGCCTCCGGCAGCGCGAGCACGGCGGTATCCTGCCGGCTCGGGGGCTCGGGAACCTCCAGAGCCGCCGAGACCGGTTCGGACACCGTGGCCAGGATCGGCGTGACGACCTCTTCGGCCGCCTTCACCACCGGCTCGGCGACGGTCTGCACGGCCGTGCCGGCTTCGCTCCTGGGCGGCGGCGGGACGGCGTCGGCCATCTGAGGCACCACCTCGGCCACGGGCTGCTGGACGACCGGCGCCGGTGGTGGCGCCACCGGCGGTTCCGGTGTGCCGGGCTCGGTGCCGTCATCGATGTCGCCCAGGTCGTTGTCGCCGAGCCGCGGGCCCGGCACAGGCGCGGCGGGCGGGACCGGCGGCGCGGCGATCGTCGTGCTGACCGGACGGTCGCCGAAGCCACCGCCGAACAACCCCACGCTCAGTGCGCCGATGGCCACCCCGCCGGCGAGCGCGGTCCACACCCAGGGATTGGCCGCGCTCCGCCGGGGCGGGTCGTGATCGGGCACCGGATCCGGTGCCCTTCTGGCGCGGGAAACTCTGCGTTCAGCCATACGCGGGCTCCTCGTTTTCGATCGATAGGCGCGCCTCTCGGCGCTCACGAGGAACCGAACCCGTCCCGGGTTCCGCTTACAACGCGTTCGGGGTGTCCCGCACTGTCCCGGACTGTCCCGGCGGTGTGACCAGCCAGGACAGCCCGGCTCGGTCGTTCGCGGTGCCGCGGCCCGTCACAGTCCGTCGACGACGAAGATCTGGTGCGCACCACCGTCGCAAGGGGCCTGAACGAGCTGGACGCCCGCCTCGGTGCTCCCGCCGTACACCCCGACGCACCACTGGGCTCCGGCGA
Source organism: Amycolatopsis sp. NPDC059021 (assembly GCF_042739895.1). Classification (NCBI taxonomy): domain Bacteria; kingdom Bacillati; phylum Actinomycetota; class Actinomycetes; order Pseudonocardiales; family Pseudonocardiaceae; genus Amycolatopsis; species Amycolatopsis sp. NPDC059021. The sequence goes on along the minus strand of NZ_JBHYIQ010000074.1, from coordinate 11,877 downwards.
CCGAGTGGATCCGGTAACCAGTGAGCGGGCTGGTGACCTTCTCGAAGGTGAACCGCTGATCGGGACGGTCGCCCTCGCAGCCGGCACCGGCGAGGAGCACCTCGGCGTGGGCACCGCCGTAGTCGACGGTCACGCAACCCGGGCCGAGATCGGGATTGAGCAGGACGAGCCGGTAGCTCCCGCTCGCCGCAGGTTCCAGGCTGATCGGAGGTTTCGCCGCGGCGCACGGATGCTGGCCGAGCACCGTCCTGTCGCCCGGCTTGAACTTCTCCGGCCCCTCGCCGAGACACAGCCCGGTGTAGGCCAGCCTGATCGGCTGCCGGTGAGCGCTTTCCCCCGGTGGCGGAGACGGCGCCGCCGGGGCCGCCGACCCCGGCTTGTCCCTGCCGAAGAGGAGCACGACGGCGGCCACCGCGACCACGACGACCACCGCCGCGGCGATGACGAACTGCCGGCCGCGGCGCCCGCGAGGTCCGGCCTCGGCGCTCTCCGGCTCCGCCCCTTCGATCGGCTCGATCGCTTCGACGACAAGGGCGGCCCGCGCCGCGAGCCAGTCCTCCACGGTCTGGTCGTCACCGCCGCAGGCACGCACGAACGCGGCGACCAGATCGGCCCTGGGCAGCTTGTCCCGGGACAACGCCGCACTGATCGTCGAGCTCGGCAGGGCGTCACCGGCCTTCGCGGCACGGCGTTCCAGCGCACGAAAACTCAACCCGGTCAGCGCCCGGACCTGGCGCATCCCGGCCAGGAATCCCGGGACATCGGCCGCGGTACGGGGATCCGGCCAGCCATCCGGCACCATGGTCCTCCCTCACGACTCTGTGACGGCTCAGCGGCACCGAGGTGCCTGGGCCGCGAGGCATTCTAGGAGGAACTCGGGACGTCCGGGACGATTCCGGGCAACTCGGGAAGAACCGCGTTCGCCGCTTACCCGCCCACCGGCACGAAGATCAGGCCGAACCCCGCGAGCGCGAGGAAGATCGCCAGCGTGGTGAGGCCGAGGAGCCCCGCGACGAGGGCGAGCACCAGCGCGCGGAAACCGAATCGGCGCAGCAGCAGGCTCAGGTCCGTGCTCCCTGGCCCTGGTCTGTGCGGCGCTCCCTGCATGGTCCGAGTATTCGGCCGCGCCCGGCAGCGCGTCCAGCGCACAGTTTCGCTGGGATTCAGCTGCCGGATCGATCAATGCCCCCGACGCTCCACAGTGGACGTTCAGGGGACCGGTGGACGACGTCCGGCCCATGGGGCGGCTTGTTCGAGTTGGGCGGCGAGGCGGATGAGGACGTCTTCGCGGTTCTGGGCGGCGACGAGCTGGACACCGGTGGGCAGGCCCTCGGCGTTCCAGCGCAGCGGCAGCGAGATCGCGGGTTGCCCGGTGATGTTGAACGGCGCGGTGAACGCGGCGGTCTGCCCGACGCCGGCGATCAGTTCTTCCGGGGACTTCGCCTCCGGCGCCAGTTCGCCGAGTTTGGCGGGCGGCGCGGGCATGGTCGGGGTCAGCAGGACGTCCAGTTCGCCGTCCCAGAGCGCGGCCACGCCGCGGGCCCACTGCTGCGAAGCGGTCATCCCCGCCAGCCATTGAGTGGCGGTGACCGATCGGCCCGCTTCGGCGAGCAGCGCGTTCATCGGCTCCAGGACCGACGACGGCAGTTGCTCGCCGAGACGCTCCGACCAGGCGTCGAGTTCCCAGGTGACCACGGCGGCCAGCAGGGCGGGCATGGTGTCGAACATCCCGGGGGCGTCCAGCGCGGCAGCCGCGGTGGGCCCGACCAGGTGGCCGAGGGATTCGAGCAGGTGAGCGGCGTGTTCGACCGCGGCCACGCTGTCCGCGTGAGCGGCTTCCCCCGAACCCGGCGCGGTGGTCCGGAATCCGATACGCAAGCTGCCGGGGTCCGCGCCGACCTCCTCACGGTAGGGGCGAGCGGGCGGCGGGGCGGTGTACGGATCGCCCGGCGCGGCCCCCGCGATGGCATCGAGTACGGCCGCCGTGTCGCGGACGGAGCGGGTCAGGACGTGCTCGTGCGTGACCTGGCCCCAGTACTCGCCGAACTGCGGCCCCAGGCTCGTCCGCGCGCGGGTCGGTTTCAGGCCGACCAGCCCGCAGGCGCTCGCCGGGATCCGGATCGAGCCCGCCATGTCGTTGCCGTGGGCGACCGGGACCATGCCGGTGGCCACCGCGACGGCCGAACCGCCGCTGGAGCCGCCGGGTGAGCGGGTCGGGTCCCACGGGTTCCTGGTCGCGCCGTGGGCCAGCGGTTCGGTGGTGATGCTCGTCGCCAGCTCCGGCGTGTTGGTCCGGCCGCAGAACACGAAACCTGCCGCTCGCAGCCGCGTCGCCAGATGCGAGTCCGCCGGTGCCCGCCAGTCGCGCTCGCGCAGTACCCGCATGCCGCCGTGGACCGGGTCGCCCGCGGTGTGGCAGAGGAAGTCCTTCAGCAGCATGGGAACCCCGCGGAACGGCCCGTCCGCCGGTGCCGCCGCCTCGCGCCGTGCCTGGTCGAACCGCGTGCTGACCACGGCGTTGAGTTCGCCGTTGAGCCGTTCGATCCGCGCGATCGCCGCGTCGAGCAGTTCCACTGGCGTGACCTCGCCGCGCCGGACGAGGCCGGCCTGCGCTGTCGCGTCGAGCCAGGCGAATTCGTCAGTCACCGGCGGGTTCCCACTTCCTTGATCAGGTGCACGATCGGGGATATCCGGTTATCCCGCCGGGAAAATCGGGCAGGCGGCCGAACCTCCCGCCAGCGTAGGACGTCCTCCTGACACGCATCAAGAACGCACACTCCTTAGTGGACATGAAGACAATATTCGGTGCGCAACCGGGCAAAACGAGGGAAGGACGCCCATGGTATTTCGTCGTATTCGCCGCCTGACCGTGCTGCTGCCGTTGCTGGCGCTCGCGGCGATCGTCCCTGCCCCCGCGGCATCCGCCGTGATCGGCGGCTCCGTCAGTACGCACGCCCCGTGGGCGGTGCGCATGCTGGTCGACGGAAAGCCGCAATGCACGGCGACCGCGATCAGTCGCGAATGGATCCTCAGCGCGTCGCATTGCTTCTTCGACCACGCCGAATCCATCGCGGATTCCCGTATCGAATTCCGCGTCGGCGACCTCGACCAGCGGAAGGGCACACCGGTCCGCCCGGTGACCGGCAGCAGGCAAGGGGCACCGGTCGCCGACATGATGCTGATCAAGGTGCCGCCGCTGAACGTCACGCCGGCGAAGCTTCCCGGCGCCGAATCGGTCCGCCCCGGGCAGGTCGTCCGGCAATACGGCTGGGGTGCCACCTGTCAGGGTGACGAAACGGCCTGTCAGTCGGAGGTGCTGAAGCAGTCGGATCTGCGGGTGCTCGCTTCCGGTGACGCGCGGTGCGAGCGTTTCACCGTTCCCGGCGGAACCGATTTCTGCGTGGCCAGGATCTCCGGGCTGCCCGCGGGCGGCGATTCCGGTGGACCGGTCATGACCACCGGAACCCTCGGCGAGGACACGATTGTCGGCGTCGTCGACGACTCCGACCGTGACAGCACCGCGGGCGCGGGAGACGTTTCCCAGCAGCTGCCGTGGATCCGGCAGGTCATCGGCGGCGGCAAGTAGCGAACTTGCCCACTCTGTCACTAAGTGACACACTGTCGCTTGGAGACAAAGTGGAGGGACGTCATGACGACGAGCACCCGCAAGCCGGGCGCGATGAGCGAGCTGCGGCGCAGGCGCGTCCGCCTGGAGATCTCCCGGGAGGCGGCGCGGCTGTTCTGGGAGCAGGGAGTCGCCGCGACCAGCGGGGAGCAGATCGCCGCGTCGGTGGGCTTGTCGGTGCGTACGCTCTGGCGGCATTTCCGCACCAAGGAGAGCTGCGCTGAGCCGATCGTGGCGAGAAGCGCCGAATGGTTCGTGACGGCACTGCACCGCTGGCCGCCCGAACTGTCCATTGAGGACCATCTGGCCGCGACGCGGGCGGAGCTGCGCCGGACGCCGGAGGAGCTGGCCGACGATCTGGCCGGGGTACGGATGATGGTGCTGGGCGATACCGAACCGGCGCTGCGCTCGGCCTGGCTGATGACGTGCGACCACGTGGAGAAGGAACTGGCCGCGGTCATCGCGGACCGGTTGGGACGCCCGGCCGACGACGTCGAGGTCCGGACGCACGCGGCGGCCGCGGGCGGAGCCATGCGGGTCCTCAACGAGTCCCTCGGCCCCGCCGTGCTGGCGGGCGAGGACCTGACCGGGATCCCGGATCCGTTCCAGAGCATGGCCCGCGTGGTGCGTGTGGCCACCAGCGGGGCCGTCGGCGATCCCGTCGATTCCTGAACCGGACGCGCGCGACCGGCCCCGGCGGCATTTTGTCGCGGTCATCCCATAGTCCGAGCGCGAGCGCTACCTGTGGTCGATGTGCCCCTTCGGCGCGCCAACTTAGCGTGGGCGCAGTTTCGAAGAAGGGGAAAAGCATGAAGAAACTACGTCTCGCCGTGGTGATTCCGGCGGCCGTGGGCGGACTGCTCGCCGGGATGACACCGGCATGGGCGGACCCCGCGACAACGCCGCTGAACACCACGAAGATCCCGGCCCGCTATTCCGGGCAAGCACTGGACTGGCACGCCTGCGGCAAGGACGAACTGGTGGATCTCCCGCCAGGCACCGATATCGCGGGACTCGAATGCACCACGTATCGCACGCCCCGCGACTGGGAACGGCCGGACGAACGGCAGGATCTGACCATCGCGGTCAGCAGGCTCAAGTCCACCGGCGCGACGACGGCGTCGGTGTTCACCAACCCGGGCGGCCCCGGTGGGCCCGGCCGCTGGTTCCCGGCCGCTTTCCGCGAGCAGAACAGACTGCGCGAACACCAGGAGATCATCGGCATCGACACGCGCGGCACCGGCCGGAGCACGAACGTCACCTGCGGCGGCGCGTCCGGCACCGGCAGCGATCTGGACCCGCGTGACCGCGATCCGCGCAATCTCGACCTGATCGTGGACGCCGTCGCGTACACCGCGAACGCCTGCCGTCAGGCCGCCGGCGAACTGGGTCCGCTGATCACCACCTTCCAGAACGTCCGGGACCTGGACCTGCTGCGGACCCTGCTCGGCCGGGAAAAGATCAACTGGGTCGGGTACTCCGCCGGGACCTGGCTGGGAGCGCACTACGCCCAGCAGTTCCCGCAGCGCACCGGCCGGTTCGTGCTGGACTCGTCGACCGAATTCACCGGCACCTGGCAGAGTTCGTTCGACTGGCAGCCACTCGCCTACGAGCGTCGCTGGCGGCAGGACTTCCTTCCGTGGCTGGCCCGCTACGACGCCAAGTACCACTTCGGCACCAGCGGCGAAGCGGCGCGCCAGATCTACGAAAACGTCCGATACGCCTTGACTCGCGAGCCGGTCGAGGTGAACGGCACGAAGTTCGGCGCGACCACGCTGGACGGCTACCTCGTCGGCGCGCTCAAGTCCAAGAGCCAGTTCCCCGCGATGGCGGACACCCTCGTGGCGATCAAGACGCTGACCGACGCTCGCGCTTCGGCGCAGGCCAAGGACGCTGCCAGGGCGGCACTCAAGGCCACGTTGTCGGAGTCCGGTAAACCCGGCCCGCTGCCCGGCCTCGTCGCCGATTCCTCCGACGCCATGGCGGCCACGCTGATCACCACCCTGTGCGGCGAGGGCACGTGGCGGGGCAGTCGCCAGTCGCTGATCCGTCAGTCGCAGGAGTACATCGACCGCGGCGTGACGCTGTACAACGCGGTCTGGATGCAGGCCCAGGTCTGTGCCTTCTGGAAGAACCGGCCCCGGCCGCTGCCGGCGCTGAACGGCAGGGGCGTTCCGCCGGTGGTGATCGTCCAGTCCGAGCACGATCCCGCCACGCCGATCGAAGGCGCGAGGAAGGCCCACGCCGCCTTCCAGAACTCCCGGATGCTCACTGTCACCGGCGAAGGCGACCACGGCATCTACGCGGTCGGCGGGAACAAGGCCGTGGACAAGCTCGTCGACGACTACCTGGTCGACGGCGTCGTCCCGCGGGACCAGAGCGTCCCCGGCCTGCCACTGCCGACTCCATGACACCCCGGAAACAGCGGGCCCGCCGGTCACCACCGGCGGGCCCGCCGCATTGCTCCACTGTGGACTGTCAGCCCACCGGCTGTGGTCGCGCGGCCTTGCGATCGAGCAGCAGGCTGGCCACGCAAGCCAGTGCGAACACCACCGCCTCGTAGAGCAGCAGATCGGTGAATCCGGTGACATGCCGATCGCGGACGACGGTGGCTTCACCCGCGAGCGCCGCCGAGGGAGAAGCCAGATAGAACACGACGCCGCCGACGGTGAGGCCGAGCGAACCGGCGGCCTGCTGCGCGGTGGTGAGCAGTCCCGACGCGGAACCGGTCGCGTCCGGTGGGACACGGGACAGCGCGTGCGTGAACGCCGTCGTGGTGAACACGCCGAAGCACGCACCGCCCACAGCCATGGGCACGGCCAGATCCCATGGCTGCGCGTCGGCGCCCCGTGCGGCCACGATCGCCGCGAGCGCGAGCATGGACAGCGCCAGTGCCCCGGTCGCCTTCACCAGGACACCGCGCCCCAGCCAGGACGTGAGGGAAGCCGACCAGCGCGACGCGGCCCCGGTGGCCACCGCGAACGGGAGCTGCGTCAGACCGGCGACCAGCGCGGAATGCCCGAAACCCGTCTGCAGGTACACCGAAAGGAAGAAGAAGAACGGCGGAACGCCCGCGAAGAAGGCCGCCACGGCGACCAGCCCGGCACGGAAACCGGGATCGCGCAGCAGGATCAGCTTCAGCAAGGGCCACCGGCCGCGGCGCTCCCGGGAGAGCTGGTGTGCGACCAAGACCGCGAGCGTCACCAGAGCGGCGCAGAGCATCACGACTGTCCACACGGGCCAGTCCGCCGAGTGGCCGACGGCGAGTGGATAGACGAGCAGGCCCAGTGCGAGCACGGACAACGCCGCACCCGCCAGATCCAGCGCTGTCCGTTCCCCTGGCGGCGATTCGGGCAGCCGCCGAAGGCCCCACAGCGCCGCGATCCCGACGGGCAGGTTGATCGCGAAGACCAGTCTCCAGTCGAGTCCGGGCACCCGCAGCTGGACCAGCAGGCCGCCGAGCACCGGCCCGGTAACGGTCGCGAGACCGATCGCCGAGCCATAAGCGGCGAAGAGACGTCCTCGCTGCTCGGGCGCGAAAGTGCGTTGAATGAGCGAAAGAACCTGGGGAGCCATCACCCCCGCACCGAACCCTTGCAGCGCACGGGAACCGATGAGCCATTCGATGGTGAACGACGACGCGCAGAGCACCGACGCCAGCGTGAAGATCGCCATTCCGATCAGGTACAGACGGCGGTAACCGTACCGGTCCCCCAGCCGGCCGGACGTGATCAGCGTGCACGCGAAGGCGAGGGTGTACACGGACGCTACCAGCTCGACGGCGCCGGTGGACGCGCCGAGATCCTGCCGGATGGCGGGAGCGGCCACGTTGACGATCGAAACGTCGAGGAACAGCATGAACGTCGCGCTCAGCAACGCGGCCGTGCGCAGCGCCATCACAACACGTCCCCGCCATGCAGAACCACGTCGTGGACGCCCAGGTAGGCGTCCCTGTCGTGATAGTGACGGGCCAGGTTGTCGCCGTATTCGACCAATCTCGCGTGGACGGCGCGCCGGGGTTCGTAGCGTTGTCCGAGCAGCCGGTCCAGCTCGTCCGCGTCGCGCGCTTCGCCGAGCACGGCGGCCAGGACCGTCGCGTCTTCCATGGTGTAGCTCATTCCCTGCCCGGTCATCGGATGACAGCCGAACGTACTGCCGCCGAGCAGCACCGCGTTGCCGCGGTGATACGGACCGCTGGTGAAGGCCGACACGGGTGCGCGTTCGAAGGCGCTGGCGTCGAGCGCGGCGATACCGTCTTCGTCCGTGACGAAGGAGGAGAGTTTCGTTGTCAGGTCGACGGATTGCCGGAGGAACACCGCTTCTTCGAGTTCGCTGGGCACCCCGACGAAGACGCGGGCCGAGCCGGCCGTCACGGAGTAGAGGTAGGCGAGCCAGCGTTCGGAGCTGAAGTAGAGCTGACCGCGGGTCCGCGTGCTGGGGATCGTGGTCATCCACAAACCGTGGTCGTAGCTGATCATCCGGCGCTCCGGCTCGATCAGGTCACGCAACGGCGTGCCCGAACCGCTGGAGTCGACAAACGCCCGCGCTCTCAGCCGGGTGCCGTCGGAAAGCCCGGCCTCGGTCACCATCGAGCCCTCGGTGTGGACGTCCACCAGGGAGGTGTCGAAGCGTATGTCTACAGTAGACAGACCGGCGCACGCTCCGAGCACCGCGCGGACCGTCTCGGCGTACGGGATGACGAGGTAGTACCCGAGCCCGGTGTGCTCGGCGAAGTCGTAGGACAGCAAGGGGGCGCCGTCGTGATGGAAGTCGATCGTGGCCCGCTGCAAGGCGCCCCGCGCGCGCAGGACGTCGAGCAACCCGTGTTCGGCGAGGATGCGCAGGCCGCGCGGTTTGAGGAAGTCGGCGCCCTTCGTGCCGACGGCGGGTTTCGGCTCGACTACGGTGACCCGCAGGCCCTGCCGCCCCAGCAGCAGGGCGAGCAGCGAGCCGCTGATACCCGCGCCGAGGATGACGACGTCGACGTCCGAAGTCCGTGTCCGGTCGCTCATCGGGACACCGCCAGGTAGCGTCCGGGCGCGATGATGCCGTCCGGGTCGAAGAGATCTTTCAGGCCACCGAGCGGCTCGTCCCGGTAGCCTGCCGAACGGGCGGTCAGTTCCGAGTCCTGCTGGTCGATGTTCGACCGATAGACCGGGAAACCCGCGCGGAGGAAGGCTTCCCTGGCCGTGGTGCGTAGCGCGTGCGCCCGCTCGATGGCGTCCGGTTCCCGGACGAACGGGACCTGCACGACCATGTTGGTGGAGTGCTGGGAGATCACGTTGAACTCGAGCATGCTCGCGGTTCCGTGTCGTTCGGACTCGGCACGCATCAGGTCGACGGCGGCGACCAGGCTCTCACGTCGCAACGGCACCGTCGGCAGGAACATGAGCCACCCCACGGGCGCCTCGTCCGCGTCCGCGCAGGTTCGCACGCGCAGCCCTGCTCGCAGCGCGTCGCAGGTCGGGACGCCGCGCGCGAACTGGGCGCGTGCGTACAAGGGATCGTCCTCCGCGGTGGTTTCCGTGTCCAGCACGCGGACGGACACCGGTGTCATGGCGTCCCGGAAGATAGCCTGGATAGCGTTTTCTTCCTCCTGCACAGCAGCCCGTGAGCCGAGCAGCGGCACCTGAATCGTCACCCTGTCCGGGTCCGCGGTGGGCGGGACGGCGGCGGCACCACGGTCCGGGACGACGAAGAGTTCCTTGAGCCGCAGCATCCCGTGTTCCGGCACGCGTGACCGGCCGATCCGGATCAGAGCGTCCGCGCCGGCATCGAGTGCGTCGCGGGCGAAGGTCGCGTGGACGAGCGTGATCGCCTCGGGCCGGGGAATCAGGCTGATCACCGCGGCCGTGACGACCCCGAGATTGGACTGCTGGAAGACGCGGGTCAGGTCGGGGCCCGCGACCCGGCCCGCGCGCCGGTTGTGCCGGTCGAGACCGCCGGTCGTCAGCACTTCACCGGTGCCCAGCACCACCTCCAGCCCCAGCAGATCCTCGGTGCGGCCCCGGATCGTGCCGTCACCGCGTTCGAGGGTGTTGCCGACGACACCGGCGTCCGCGCACCCCGCGGTCACGTTCAGCATCCACGGCGTGCCCGCCAGCCGTTCGGCGAGCTGCCGCTGCGTGACACCGGGTTCGACCACGGCGTAACCCTCGTCGAGGTCGAGCGTGCGGATGGCGTTCATCCGGCTCAGGTCGAGCACGGCGCACCCGTCGACCACCGGCGAGCGGGACCCCATCCCCCAGTTGCGTCCGGTGCTCAGCGGGTACAGCGGGGTCTTTCCGGCTCGGGCTGCGCGTACGGCTTCCCGGACCTCGTCGGTACTGGCGGGGAACTGCGTCGCCAGTGTCGCCCTGGGACGGTGTTCGCCCAGATCCGGCCGTGGCTCCGCGCCGGCCACCGGGCTCAGCGCTCTCGGACGGGCACCCATCGATGTCATTTCCGTCTCCCATGCTCCGAAATGAACACAAGCGAGCTGCAGTCGTACTGAAAGCGCTTTCTCAATTCAGAAAGAAGTACGCAGGCACGAACCGGGGGTCGCTCGGAAACCTCGACAGATACGTCGGGTGCTTCGCGTTACACCCCAGGATTACTCTTCACGACAAGGGGACACTACGACCGGAAAGCAGCTGAATACAAGCTTGCAAAAGGGTGAATGTTCGCACCGGAGCGTCAGCCGGGAACAAATGCCGTGAAGGCCTCCTTACCGGCACTGAGCGCCGGTAAGGAGGCCTTCACGGCCCATCGATCCACAAAGGAAGTCCGCTATTACGGGGTTGGCGGGGCGGGGCACCGGACATCCGCTTCAGGCAGTTTTCCGGTGAGCAGATAGTCGGCGACAGGCTTGTCGACGCAGGGATTCCGGTCGAACAGGAACTGTCCGTGGTTACCGCTGTCGGCGAGGACCAACCGAGAACCGCGCAGAGCCTGCTGCATGTGGCGAGCGCCTTCGGCGGGCGTAGCCGCGTCGTCCTTGGCCTGCACCAGCAACACGGGCGGGCTCTTCCCGTCGCCGATCCGGATCGGCGGCGCGGCCGGCGCCTTCCAGAAGGCGCAGGGCGCCGAATACCAGGTGTTCAGCCAGGCGAACAGCGGGGCGTCCCGGTCCGAGCGCACGGTGTCGTCGTGCCAGGTTCGCCAATCCCCCGGCCATTTCTCGTCGACGCAGTTGTAGGCGAGCTGCGGTCCGTCCACATGGTCCAGGCCGAGATTGCCCACAGCGGTGACGAGCCCGCTGGAATCACCCTTGCGGTGCTGCGCGACAGCGTCGGCCAACGATGGCCAGGAAGCCTCGACATACATGGCCGAAGCGAGCATGTCGTCGAGTTCGGCGCCGCCCACCTTGCCCGCGGCGGGACGCCCGGTCAGTTCGGCACGGACGTCGTTCCAGGTACGGCCGACGTCCTCGCCACGGGCGCCGAGGTGGTACTGGGCGTCGCGTGCCGCGGTCCATGCGAAGAACTGTCCGGCGCGCCGCTGCAACGCCGGGTTCTGCTGGAACCCCGTCTGGTAGCCGGAAAGCATCGGGTCCACGACGCTGTCCAGCACCATCCGGCCGCTGGTGGCGGGGAACATCGTCGCGTAGGTCGCGCCGAGCTTCGTACCGTACGAGTACCCCAGATAGTCCAGTTTGGACTTGCCGAGCGCGAGCCGGATCCGGTCCATGTCCCGCGCCGTGTTCTGGGTGGTGATGTGCGGCAACAGGTCGCCCGCGTGCTGCGCGCACGCGGCGGCGACGTTCCGCGCGATGCCCACCCGCTGCTCTTCGGCCTCCGCGTTCGCGGGTTTGTTGGGCGGCATGGGATGCGGGAAGAGACGCGAGGTGTCGCCACAGTTGACCGGCGCGCTGGCGCCGACACCGCGGGGGTCGAAACTGACGACCAGGTACTTGTCCCGGAGTTCGGGCGACATCGAGGACGAGACGAGCTTCGCGGTGCCGATGCCGGACTCGCCGGGGCCGCCCGGGTTGACCACCAGGACGTCCGGCGCGTCGAGCGAGCCCGCCGCCGACAGGGTGAGCTTGATCTGCCTGCCGGACGACTGGGCGTAGTCGAGCGGCACGTCGATCGTGGCGCACCCGGTCCCCCGCGGCGCGTTCAGTTCCGGGGCGCACTCGGCCCACTTGATCCCGGACGCGGGGGGGGGGGGGGGGGCCCGCCCCGGGGGGGGGGGCGCGGCGGGCCCCGCCCCCCCCCCACACACCGCGCCACCCCCCCCGCGGCTCACCCCCGCTCGCCAGCCCCCCAGGC